>JBBJJH010000007.1:90074-93632 GCA_037623315.1 Halanaerobiaceae bacterium ANBcell28 | reverse complement strand
TAATAAGTAGATTTAATCATTAAATATAATTCTAGCAATAAGATTTCCAGCACGTCTAAATTGATTTAAAGCTCTAAAAGTATTACCGTTATTATAATGTGCAACACCTATTATAAGATGTGAATATTGATTGCGTTTAATTCTATTGGCATCCATTGCTGTTTCTATAGCCAGATCATAATCTTTTAATTCAAGATAGGTAGCAGCTAAAAAATTTTTTACCCATATATTATTTGGTTCTATTATTAAAATTCTTTTAAAGTAAGGAATAGAGTACTCATAATTAGAATTAATGGCTGATGTAAAAGCTGCATAATTTAATAAAAGTATGTTATTTGAGTTGTGATCTACATCTAATATTAAAGGATTAATAGTATTATTAAATTCATCTATTGTAAATCTATTTTTAATTATTTCAAAATAATCATAAGCATCTTCTATTTCCCCTAAATTCGCCATTGAAATACTGTAATTAAAGTTAGCTAGAATATTGTTATCATCTTCTTTAATAATTTCTTGACTTTCTCTTTTTAATTCATTCCAGTCTATAATATTAACATTTTGTGAATAAACAATATTGTTAAACATTAAGGGATATAAGAATGAACAAATAATTAGGGTAATTACAAAAAAAATAATGTTTTGAATTTTATAATTCATCTTCTACCCCTCCTTATCTTTAAAATAGAATAATGAATATTTAAACTTAAAAGATGTCCTCGATTTTTTCTTGAGGTATTAAGGTTGAGATAGCATGTTTGTATACCATTTGCTCTTTTCCTTCATTTTCAAGAATTATAGTGAAATTATCAAAACCTAAAACTAAACCGTTTAATTGATAACCATTAATTAAAAAAATTGTAACAGGAATTTTCCTTTTTCTTACCTCATTTAAAATGCCATCCTGTAAATTAACTGTTTGTTTCATTATTTATACCCTCCTTTATCTCTATATTATTTTAATTCTACAATATATTTAGAATTCCTTTAATTAAATATTATTTATAAAAGGAATTTATAAATCAACATATAATCTTATAAAGTTACTTTATAATTTTTTCTTGCATATTAAACAGTACCCTTTTTTTAATGAACTCTCTAAATATTCTAAAGAAATACTGGTTTTTGCTTTTTTATATGCATCTTTCTCTCCATGTTTGTATCCAATATTATATGCTAATAAAAATATTAATAAAAATAAGATTAATTTAATTATCATATAAATCATTCCCGAAAAAAATCTTTAAACAATAAAAAAGTAAGTATATGAAAACAACAGCTAAAAGAAAATGTAACGTTTTAAGTAAGAAAAAATTCAATGAAAATAAAAGTAAAATAGAAATTAATATAATGGTATTTATAATACCAATCTTACTACTAAAGTTATTTGCTTTAAATTGTGAATCTCTTTGATAATCAATCAAGTCATCAAATAATTGTATCAAGTAAATTAAGATAAGTGATGACAACATTATCTTTAAGTTGTTTATAATTATACCAATTAAAAAGACGATTATTGATTCTTGCCAGGCATATAGCTTGCTTTGTAGCTTTTCTAAATTATCTTTAGTCATTCCAATTATATAACTAGAAATAAAAAAGGAAGAACTTTCACTAAAGTTTAAATATAAACTAATCATAAAAAGTAATAATGTATAAGGTATAATTGATCTATTTAAAAAAAAAGTAATATTCCATTGATTAATTATTTTATCTATGTCTCTATCTAAATAATCATCCATTATTTTAATTGTAATACCAATTAAAACCACAGCAATAAATCTTTTATACATAAGTGTACACCATTTTTTTTACATCTTGAAAGCCTTTTTTATAAAGTGCCGAAATAGGTATAATTAAGATATTTTTATATCTAGCTTTTAATAATTCAATATTTTTTTGAGCAGATTGTAAGTCGATTTTGTTTGCTAAAATAGCGTATTTTTTTTCTAAACTAGCATATTCTAGAATCATTTTATCAATAGAAAACAGTAAATTATTATCATCGTTTTTAATATTAGTGAGATCAATCATATGAAAGATAAATTGACTTTCTCTAATTAATCTCAAAGTGTTTGCCATAGCTAATCGAATTGCTTTATCAGGATGAATACCTTCACTTAAACCACAGCTATCTATAATTTTAATTTCTTTAAATGTTTTACCCTTTGGTATTTCTAAATTAATAGTATGTACTTCCCTAGTAGAATTTTCATCGACTGAAATTAATTTTTCTCGTGCTTCTACAGGAGAATATGAACTAATAGAAGTATATCCAGCTAATTGTTTGATATGAAATTTTAATTCCTTTAATCCCATATATTCAGCAAAATTAATAACAAAACATGTCTTACCTACATTAGACATACCTGTTACTAAGCAATCATTCATACTTATTCCTCCTGAATTAAATCTTCTTTTGTAATATAGATTAGCTGTTCTTTTTTAATAACATTTTTATTTATAATTCTTTTCGCTTGTTTTCTTATGGATTGCTCTACAAGATTTCTTACAGTTCTAGCATTACCATTTATATTTTCTTTATATCTTAATTTGCTAATTACATTATATATATAATGTTTACTATCTTTAGTTAAAATATATTCTCTTTCTTTATACATCATTTCTGCTATTTTAACTAAGTCATCTATATCATAATCTGGAAAGTCTATATGTAAAGCAAAACGAGAGGAAAGCCCAGGATTTGTTTTTAAAAAAGCATCCATTTCTTTTCTATATCCTGCTAAAATGATTATTAGATTATCTTTATTATCTTCCATTGCTTTTACCATAGTGTCTATTGCTTCTTTGCCAAAATCCTTTTCTCCTCCTCTAGCTAAAGAATAAGCTTCATCAACAAACAAAATCCCACCTATAGCTTTTTCAATTATCTTTTTTGTTTTTTGTGCAGTATGACCAATATATTCACCGACCAAATCAGCTCTTTCAATTTCTAAAATTTTATCATTCTTTATAATACCCAATTCCTTAAAAATCTCCCCAATAATACGAGCCATAGTTGTTTTACCTGTACCGGGATTTCCTTTGAAAATCATGTGCATAACAATAGGTGAACTTTTAAGACCATATATCTCTCTTATTTTTTGAATTTTAATATAAGCAATATACTCTTTGATTATTTTTTTTACATTTTCAAGACCAATTAAGGAGTTCATTTTTTTAAATAAATGTTTCATATTTGTCTCATTAATTATATTATTATCTTCCTTTTTCACAATTAAATCTTCTGTTTTAAGATCATTATTTTCTTGCAATTGTATTTTTGTCTTTTCTTCCTTTTGATCAAAAGTTTTCTTTATAGTATATGCTTGATTTTTTTTATTTATATAATTCCCTAAAGCTTCGCTAACATCTATTTCGCCATTTTTAAAGCGTTGAATTATATTATCATAATAAAAATTGTCCTTTATACCCATAACATTCACCCTAACGTATAAAGATTAAGATAAATTAATCATCTATATTATAATCAAAGATATAATTCAAAGATATAATTCAAAGATATAATTCAAAGATATAATTCAAAGATATAATTCA
>JBBJJH010000007.1:0-89974 GCA_037623315.1 Halanaerobiaceae bacterium ANBcell28 | reverse complement strand
AAAAAAACCTTCATCAAATCCTATAATAAATTATTGTAATACTAATATACATATCAATATACTACTTAATTAACTTAGGATTTTTCTAAGGTTTTAATATGAAGAACTATGAAATTATCTTTTCTCTATAAATTTATATTCACCATCCAAGAATTTATTAATTTAATTATATCTATATAAATATTTTCTTGATTATTCTTACTTAGATTAAACCATTTGATATTTTTGTCTCTTCTAAACCATGTTAATTGGCGTTTAGCAAAATGTCTTGTATCCCTTTTCAAGATTCTAACAGCTTCTTCTAATGGGTATTTACCGTTTAGAAAGTTTATAATTTCTTTATAACCTAAACCTTGTAAAGCTGTACTTCCAAGGTCATAACCAGAATCAATTATATCTTTAACTTCTTCAATCAATCCATCTTTTATCATGATATCAACACGTTTATTAATTCTTTGATATAATTCTTCTCGATTTCTACTAAGTCCTATTTTTAAGGCGTTATAACGATCTGGTGTTTCTTCTTGTTTCTTTTTATAAAATGTTGTAGTTTTTCCAGTTTGTTCATAAACCTCTATACCTCTAATTACACGGCGTAAATCATTCGGGTGTAACTTATTGGCAAGTTCAGGGTCTATTTTTTTTAATTTTTCATGTACAAATAAATTGCCTTTTTCTTTGGCTTCCTTTTCAAGAACTTCTCTTAATTTTAGATTATTGGGCATTTGAGGAAATAAAAAACCTTCAACTATAGCATTAATATACAAACCGGTACCGCCAACTAATATTGGTATTGAACTTCGTTTAATTATTTCAGGTATTAATTTATCAACATATTCTTGATACTCTGCTACAGAAAAATCATAATCCACATCTACTATATCTAAAAGATGGTGTTTTATCTCTTTTTGTTCTTCTTTGCTTATTTTTGCAGTACCAATGTCCATTTTTTTATATATTTGCATAGAATCAGCTGAAATAATTTCTCCATTGATTTTTTTTGCAATTTTAATTGACAAACTTGTTTTACCAACAGCTGTAGGTCCAGTAATAACTATTAAGGGATGTCTTTTCACTTGATTTGGCACTCCTTATCTTCCCATACTTTTATTGATTTCATCAATACTAAATTTTATAATAATTGGACGTCCATGGGGACATCTATTTGGGTTACTTGTTTTAAATAAATCTATAATAATTTTTTCTATTTCTTGTTGATCTAAGTATGCGCCAGCTTTTACAGCAGAACGACAGGACATATAAGAAATAGTATTCTCTATTATTTCTGTCGTATTTAGAGTTTTGCCATACTTAAATAAATTATCTATAATGTCTTTTACAGTCTGTTTGCTAGATAGGTTTTTAAAGATAATAGGAATTTCAGTTATAATAAAACTATTACTACCGAATTCTTTTACTACAATACCTATCTCTTTCAAATCTTTTTGATATTTTTTTATGATTTCCTTTTCTTCTAAACTTAACTCTAAATTAATTGGCAATAATAGTGACTGAGTTCTTACAGTTTTTTCATTAAACTTTTTATAAAAATTATCATATAATACTCGTTCATGAGCATTATGCTGATCAACAATATAAAGACCATTACTGCATTCTAGAATAATATATGTTTTGTGAATTTGCCCAAGTATTTGCTTAATTTCTTTTGGATATGATAATTTATCTTGTCTATTTTTCTTATTTATATTTTGTAAAGAATAAGAGCTTTTATTTGATTTATTATTATAATTATTTTCATTTTCTACATTTCTATTCTTATATATAGTTTTATTATTATCTTCAAACGGTTTTTTCTTTTTATTGTAAGTAATATTTTTATTATCTTTTACTTCATTATCATAATTGTCTTTTGACTTATCTAATGTTTTTTTATTTTTTTTAGCAAAATCCTTGCTATCTTTAGTATTATTAGTAGCTTCCTTATTTTCTTGGATTGAATCTATATATTCTTCTTTTTTTTCATTAATATTTAAATCATTTATTTGATTGTGAAACTTAAATGATTTATTTTCATATTGATCAATATTTTGATTGAAATCTAAGCTTTGAGGATTATATTCTTTCTTATTTAAGCTAGCACTTTCTTTATTCGTTTTTCTTTTAAAGTTAAACTCAACAGTAGTATTAGTTTTATCTAGTGTTTTTTTAATACCTTTTTTGATTACATTTTCTATAATTTCATCTCGACTGAATTTAATTTCTCTTTTGCTTGGATGTATATTAACATCAACCAATATCTGATTTAGTTTCAATTTCAAAAATACAATAGGATATTTCCCAGGAGCTAACAATCCGTAGTATGCTGCTTCAACTCCCCTACTTAATGAACGATTATAAACTGAGCGTTTATTTACAAAGAATAACTCATAAATTCTTGAAGAACGATATAAATTAGCTTTCCCAATATAACCACTTAATTTCACATAACTTTCTTCATATTCAATAGGTATTAAATTATCAACAATTTCTTGCCCATAAGAAGCAAAAATACTATCAATTAATTTTCCCGTACCTGCAGTTTCCATAAGTTTTTTGTCATTGTGAATTAAGGTGAATTTAATCTCAGGAAAAGCTAAGGCCTCACGGGTAACTACATTACTAATATGACCAAATTCAGTATTTATTTTTTTAAGATATTTAAAACGAGCAGGTGTGTTATAAAAAATATCTTTTACTATGATATCTGTACCAGTAGGCATTCCGATAGGTTTTTTTTCTTGTATTTCTCCTCCGACAAGCTTCATAGAATTTCCTTTAATCGCATCTTTACTACGTGAACTTATTTGAATCTTACTTACAGAAGCTATACTAGCTAAGGCTTCACCTCGAAAACCTAGGGTTTTAATAGAATAGAGATCATTAGCATTTTGAATTTTACTAGTTGCATAGCGAGAAAAAGCCAGTTCTAAATCATCTTCTGCAATCCCCTTGCCATTATCTTTAATTCTTATTTTCTTACGTCCACCATCTTCTATTTCAATCAAAATACGTGTACTTCCAGCATCAATTGAGTTTTCTATCAACTCTTTAACAATAGATGAAGGTCTTTCAACTACTTCACCTGCAGAAATTTGATTTGCAACTTGAGTTGGTAATTGTTTGATAACTCCCATTAATAATCACCCTTTTTTGCCTTCTCATGTAAATTATAAAGGATATTCATAGCTTGCATAGGTGTAAGATTTAGTAAGTTTGTTTCTTTTAATTCCTTAATTATTATATTTTCTTCTTCAAACAATTTCATTTGTTTTACTTTTTCTTGCACTTTATCTTCTTGTTCTTCTAGTTCTTCTCCTTCTTCTACAGGAACGTTATCTAGATAGTCTTCTTTGATATTGCTTCTATTACGTATCTTTTCTGAATTATGATCTAAGTTTTGATTATTAGCTTCAAGTTCTTTTAATATATTATTTGCATTTTCTATTAAGTCTAATGGAAGGCCAGCTAATTTGGCTACTTCAATACCATAACTGTCACTTGTGCGTCCAGGAATGATTTTGTGTAGAAAATGGACTCCGTTATCATCTTCTTCTACTAATACATTATAATTTTTGATACCTTGATGTTTTTCTTCAAGCTTTGTAAGTTCATGATAGTGTGTAGCAAATAAAGAACGTGCACCTATTTTACTTTCATCATTGATATATTCACTTACTGCCCAAGCAATACTTAAACCATCATATGTGCTTGTTCCTCTACCAACTTCATCAAGAATTACTAGACTTCTTTTAGTGGCATTATTAATTATATTTGCAACTTCGTTCATTTCTACCATAAAAGTACTCTGGCCAGTACTTAAATCATCACTGGCACCGACTCTTGTAAAGATTCTATCTACTAGCCCTATAGTAGCACTTTCAGCAGGAACAAAGCTACCCATTTGGGCCATTAGTACTATTAAAGCTACCTGACGCATATATGTGGACTTACCAGACATATTTGGTCCTGTGATGATAATAAAGCGCTGTTCTTCTTCATTTAGAAGAGTATCATTAGGTACAAAATTATCATTTAGCATAGCTTCTACTACAGGATGACGTCCTTTTTCTATATTTATAGACATCCCTTCATGTATTTCTGGTTTTTGATAGTTGTTTTCTATAGCAAGTAAACTTAATGAAGCTATAACATCAATTTTAGCAACTATTAGAGCAGCTTTTTTGATTCTTTCCACATTCTGAGCCACCTGTTCTCTTATTTCTACAAACAAATCATATTCTAGGTCATTGATTTTTTCTTCAGCACCAAGAATCATTGCTTCTTTATCTTTAAGTTCAGGAGTTATATAACGCTCACTATTTGCTAAGGTTTGTTTTCGTGTATAATTTTCTGGAACTTTATCCAAATTAGCTTTAGTTACTTCAATATAGTAACCAAAAACTTTATTATAAGCAACTTTAAGAGAACTAATATCTGTTCTTTCTCTCTCACTTTTTTGAAGTTTACTAATCCATTTGCGTCCATCATGTGTTATTGTTCTTAATTCATCTAATTCTTCATGGTACCCTTCTTTTATAAGACTACCTTCACGTAAAGTTACTGGTGGTTCATCCATAATAGAATTCATAATTAACTGATATATATCATCTAATATATCAAAGTTATTGTTTAATTCTTTAAAATAGCGTTCATTTAGTAAATGAATATTTTCTTTTAATCCAGGTAATTTTTCCAAAGATACTTTCAAAGCGTTTAAATCTCGGGCATTGGCAGTTCCATAGGTTATTTTACTTAAAATACGTTCAAGATCATAGATGCCATCAATATTATTTCTTACAGCCTGTAAAAGCATATAATTATCTTTTAGTTCTTCAACGGCATTTAACCTTGCGTCAATAGCATTTTTTTTAATTAGAGGCTGGTTGATCCACTTTTTAATTAAACGCCCACCCATTGAACTTAGTGTATTATCTAGTACACCTAAAAGGCTTCCATTTTTCTTTTTCTCTCTAATAGTTGTAGATAATTCTAGATTTCTTCTACTAGCAGTATCTATAACCATATATTCATGTAAACTATAATTTGTAATTTTATCTATATGTTTTAGACTTCTTTTTTGAGTATGGTTGACAAAATTAAGTATTTCAGCAGCAGCTAGAATTGCAGAAGGCCTATCTTCTAAATCAAACCCTGTTAATGATTTCATATTAAAATGATCTAGTAAAAAATCTCTGGCTTCTTTTACTTTATAAGATCTAGCTTTGTTTACCAAGAAACCTTGATTTGATGCAATATTAGTAAATATCTTCTTTTGATTTATATATTCATCAACTATTATTTCTTTTGATTGAATTCTATCTATTTCATCCCATAACTTTTCTTCAATTTCTTTCTTTATTTCAGTTACATAGAATTCACCTGTAGATATGTCAATATAAGAAAAACCATAAGTATTATCATAAAATATAGTAGAAGCAAGATAGTTATTATCGTTCTCGTCCAAGATATCAGTTTCGATTACTGTTCCGGGAGTAATTACTCTTATAACATCTCGCTTAACAATTCCATTAGCTTCTGATGGATTTTCAAGCTGTTCACATATAGCTACTTTAAAACCTTGATTTATTAATTTAGAAATATAGGAATCAGCAGAATGATATGGAATACCAGCCATAGGAGCTTTTTCTCCACCACCCTTATTACGTGCAGTTAAGGCAAGATCTAAAACACGTGCCGCAATTTCTGCATCTTCAAAAAACATTTCATAAAAATCTCCCATGCGAAAAAATAGAATTGCATCTGCATATTGTTCTTTTATTTCCATGTATTGTTGCATCATAGGAGTTAAATTACTCAATTAAACCACCTCTCCAAAGAGAGTAAAACTTTGAACATTATCTATTTTTACTTTTACAATTTTACCAACAATGTTATCTTGTTTAGGGAAGATAATTAATTTGTTTTTACGATCTCTTCCTTGGTACATATCAGGATTATTTTTACTTTCACCTTCTACAAGCACTTCGACTACCTTTCCTAGTTCTTCCTGGTTTTTTTCCAGGCTTATCTTATTCTGTAAGTCCATCAGGGCATTTAACCTTTCCTTCTTAATATCTTCAGGAATTTGCTCTTCCAGTTTTGCTGCAGGAGTACCTGTCCTTTGTGAATAAATGAAAGTAAAAGCACTATCAAAGCGTAATTTTTCCACTAAATCTAGTGTTTCTTTAAATTCTTCTTCACTTTCTCCTGGAAAACCAACAATAAAGTCTGTAGAAATAGCTGCATCAGGTATATCTTTACGTATTGCATTTACTAATTCTATATATTTCTCCCTGCTATATCCTCTATTCATTTTCTTAAGGATACTGTTACTTCCAGATTGGATAGGAAGATGAAATTGTTCGCAAACACTATCAGATTTTTTTATCACATCTATCAGTTTAGTAGAGAAATCTCTAGGGTGTGATGTCATATATCTGATACGATCAAGATTATTTATTTTGTCTAATTCCAGTAATAGATCAGCAAAATCAATTTCTTTGTCTATATCTTTTCCATAAGAATTAACATTTTGTCCTAAAAGGGTAATTTCTTTGACATCTTGATTTACAAGGTTTTGTACTTCGCTTACAATATCTTCTAATGGCCTACTTCTTTCTCGTCCTCTTACATAGGGTACTATACAATATGTACAGAAATTATTACATCCCTGTATTATAGATACCCATGCTTTAAAATCTTCTTCACGTGAAGATGGTAAATCTGGTATAAGTCCTTCTTCTTCATTCCATACTTCAACTATTCTATTTCTTTCTTTCTCTATTCTTTCAATAAGCTCAGGTACATGATGTATATTATGAGTTCCAAAGATTAGGTCTACTTGAGGATACTTTTCATAAAGCTGCGTGACTGCTTCATCTGCTTGCATCATACAGCCGCCTACACCGATAATCAAATCAGGATTTTTCCTTTTTAATTGTTTTAAGGCTCCAATTTTTCCAAAAACCTTTAAATCTGCATTTTCTCTAATAGTACAGGTATTTATTAATATAATATCAGCATCTTCTGTATTTGCAGTTTGCTGATATTCCATTTCTTCTAACATACCGGCTAATTTCTCGGAATCATGAACATTCATTTGACAGCCATATGTAAGAATATGATATTTCTTTTGCTTGTACATAAATATGGTCCTCCTATATATATTTAGTCGATTTATTTCTTTTTCTTATCATTAATATTCTACCATTAAAGCGTTTATTATGCAAAGAAAAAGAGGCCAATTAATGACCTCAGAATTATTTAAGATATTGTATAAATTTTTAAAATCTCTAAAATTCCTTAACTTTATCTAAATCATCATTCTGCCCCATTACTATTAACTCGTCACCTTCAAGTATTTTATCATCAGCTCCAGGTGACATATTAAGTTGTTTACCTCTTTTTATTGCCATTACATTAACATTAAAATGAGATCTTAACTTAAGTTCAGAAAGAGACTTGCCAATCATAGACTCACTTGCTATTATTTCTATAACACTATAATTAGGCGCAAACTCAATATAGTCAAGAACATTCGAAGATATTAAATTATGTGCGATTCTAACCCCCATATCTCTTTCTGGATAGACAACCCTATCAGCACCTACTTTACTTAAAACTTTACCATGCAATGCATCCTGAGCTTTAACAACTACATATTTTACGCCTAACTCCTTTAGTATGAGAGTAGCTAGTATATTAGCATGTATATTATCCCCAATACTAACAACTGCGACATCAAAATTTCTCACACCAAGTGTTCTTAAAGCATCTTCGTCAGTGGCATCTGCTTCTACAGCATGAGTTACATCATTTGCTATATTTTGCACACGCTCCTCTACCGAATCAATAGCTAAAACATTATAATCATTTTCTGCCAAAGTTCTAGCCACACTGGATCCAAATCTTCCTAAACCAACAACAATAAACTGCTTCATCATAAATTCCTCCCTCAACCAATTAAAATATCTTCCTCTGGATATCTAATACCTTTACAATATCTTCTACCCAATGCCATAGCTAGGGTAAATGGTCCAACTCTACCAATAAACATAGTGATAATAATAAACAATCTGCCTATAATACTAAGTTCAGAACTTATCCCGGTAGATAAACCAACTGTAGCAAAGGCTGAAAAAACCTCGAAAAATATTTGAATGAAAGTAAAATTTTCTGTAAAAGTCAAAACAATAATTATAAGTATTAATAGTAATAGTGATATTACTACTACAGATAAGGCTTTATAAATATCTCTTTCTTTTAAACGTCTCCTGGCTATTTCAATATCATCTTTTCCAGATGCCATATTATAAACTGTAACTAATAATGTTCCAGCTGTAGTTGTTTTAATACCACCTCCTGTTGAACCAGGAGAAGCTCCTATAAACATCAGTACAATTATAATAAATAAAGTGACATCTTTCATATTTGCAATATCAATAGTATTGAAACCTGCTGTTCTAGGTGTAACCCCTTGAAAGAAAGAAGCCAAAATCTTACCAGCTATGTCCAAGTTTCCTATAGTATCAGGATTATTAAATTCCAGAATAAAAACAGATAAAGTACCTATTAGTATTAAAAAAATAGTCATATATATAACTAACTTACTATGAAGTGATAATTTTTTGAATTTCTTTTTATAGAATATTTCTTCAAGAACAACAAAGCCAAGGCCCCCAATAATAAATAATAAGGGGATGACAATATTTATGTATGGAGATAAAACGAAATTTTCTAAGCTATTAGCAAAAAGAGCAAAACCAGCATTATTAAAAGCTGATATACTGTGAAAAAAAGAATAGAAAACAGCATTTTTTAAAGACATTATGTTTTGAAAATATAAAAATAAAAGACAAGCTCCTATAAACTCTATTAGAAAAGTAATTATTATTATATATTTACTTAAGGCAATAACACCGGAAATTTTTTTATAATTTAATTCTTCCATTATTATAAGTCTTTCTCTTAGGGAAATCTTTTTACCAAAGATAAAAAACAACATAGTTGTTGTTGTCATAAAACCTAAACCGCCAACTTGGATTAGAACCATAATAACAATTTGCCCAAACCTTGTCCAATGTTCTGCTGTATTTACTACTATTAATCCAGTAACGGCAGTTGCAGATGTAGCAGTAAATAAAGCATCTAATATAGTAGTTGTATTGCCATTAGCTGTAGAGATTGGTAATAATAAAAATATAGTACCTATAGTAATCACGATTATGTATCCCATAGCAAGAATTTTTCCTGGCGCAGTATCTTCATTAATAATCAACACATCCTATCTGTATATGGTATAAGGTAAATATTATATACTTAATATTCCCTTAATAATGTTGATTTTATAATTAACACTTATTTTTTTATTGTGAATATTATACTATAAAGAATTACTTATGTAAAGTTATCCTCTGAAAAACTAAAAAATTAAAACCAAAAGTACAAAGGTATCTTTTATAAGTATAGTGCGAGTTCCTTGATTTAAAAGATAAGATATAGTATAATATTCAAAATAAGACTAATAAGAAAATAATCAAGGAGGATACTTATGTTATCAGTAAATCCTATAAAAAGTCACGATTTTACACCTGCACAATATCTGGTGATGGGTTATTTAGCAGTTATTATAATCGGTACCATTCTACTTTCTTTGCCTATTGCAACAACAGCTGAAGGTGGATTGGACATTGTATCAGCATTATTTACTGCCACTTCTGCAACCTGTGTAACAGGTTTAATAGTTCTTAATACAAGTACAGCTTTTACTATATTTGGTCAGGTAGTAATTATGATATTAATACAAATAGGTGGACTTGGTCTAATGACTATGTCGACCATGATGGCATTTATTATTGGAAAAAAAATATCTCTAAAAGAAAGATTAATTATTCAAGAGGATTTAAATCAGTTTAAGATATCTGGAGTCGTAAGATTGGTATGGTATGTTCTTGCAGTTGCTTTTACAATTCAAGGTATCGGAGTCTTTCTATTATTTACAAGACTCATAAAGGAGTACAGTTTTGGTAGAGCTCTCTATATGTCTGTATTTCATGCCGTTTCAGCATTTAATAATGCTGGTTTTGATCTCTTTGGCAATAGTTTGGAGAACTTTACGGGTGATATAACTATTAATTTTGTAATCATGGGCTTAATAATAATTGGTGGTTTTGGATTTGCTGTTATCGCTGAATTATATAATTCATTTCATAGTAATTGCTCACTAATAAAAAATGATATTGATTTAAGTGATAAATCTTATAAAGAAAAAATTATACACATAATAAGATGTATAAGAAAAAATAAATTTCTTGCTATTAAAAAAACTAGTTTGCAAACAAAAATAGTCTTGCTTATTACTTTGATATTAATAGTAGTAGGATTTTTAAGTTTTTTTGCATTGGAATATGCTAATGAAGCTACTATGGCTAATCTAAGTTTTGGAGATAGAATATTATCTTCGCTTTTCTTATCTGTAACACCTAGGACTGCTGGTTTTAACTCTTTACCAACAGGTTCTTTGAGAAGTTCTACTTTGTTTCTGATAATTATCTTAATGTTTATTGGAGCTTCTCCAGGTTCAACAGGTGGTGGTATTAAAACAACTACTTTTGGAGTTTTATTAATAACGGTTTGGTCTATGGTTACTGGAAAAGAAGATGTTGAAATCTTTAAAAGACGTATAGAACAGGATATAATTAATAAGGCACTTGCAATTATTATACTGTCCTTAATGCTGGTAGTTTTTATTACTATTGTATTGACAATTTCTGAGGAGATGAGCTTTTTACCTGTTTTTTTTGAAGCTGTCTCAGCTTTTGCTACAGTTGGTTTATCTACAGGTATTACAGCAGAACTTTCTGATTTTGGTAGACTATTGATTACAATAACTATGTTTGCTGGTAGGGTTGGGCCTTTAACACTGGCAGTAGCATTCGCTGAAAGAAAATCAAATGCACGTTTTCATTATCCAAAAGAGAAAATAATGGTAGGATAAATAATATAATGAAAAAAGCCGGGAATCCGGCTTTTTTCATTATATTTTATTCATCATATGGCTCAAACATATCTTTACCTACACCACATTCAGGACAAACCCAATCTTCTGGTAATTCTTCAAAAGAAGTACCTGGCTCAATACCACTGTCTTCATCACCAAGTTCAGGATCATAAACATACATACATACAGTACATTGATATTTTTGCATATAAATCTCTCCTTTCAATTATGTATTAATTAATCATATTAGTAATGATTATTATTAAATTATAACATGGAAAGATATAAAAATCAAGTACTTAAAAATAAATTGATTTAGATTTTATTCTTAATATATTATATCCTGTATCGTTTAAATTATGTTTTAATCTATATTTTATCTAACTTTTCTTCACTATTTAATTCTTCAAATTCTTGATCTACTACTATTTCTGCTTCTGATTTACGTAACATTAAAACTGAACACTTTGATTCTTCTGCAACAATATCAGGTATAGATCCAAATAATAAATTCTTGAGGGTCCATTCTTTAGAAGCGCCCATAATAATTAAATCATAGTTGTTCTGCTTATGGGTTTTAAGAATACCATTCACTACATTTTCTGCTTCTATTACTATTATTTCAAATCCGGGTAAATCATTATTTTGATCTAGTAATGGTTTTAATTCATTAAGGGCTTTTTCTTTTTCTTTTTCCTTGTCATTTCCTTCTTTAATTATCCTTAAAACACTAACCTTTCCCTTATTAGGAGAAACCATCTTTAAAGCTAATTCAATACCAAAATAAGCATGTTCACTCCCTCTATATGGCACAAGAATATTTTCAATATCTTCTAATCCCTGATCTTTAAGTACACCCACAGAACAGGGGGCGTTTCTCACTAATTGGTTAACAAAACTATTATATATATGTCCTATACTAAAAGAGCCATGCCAACCTAATACCAAAAAATCAAATTTTTCTTTTTTTATAATGTTCATAACTGTATTAAACCTATTTCTAGAATATAATACTCTAGGATTAATAATTTGATTTTCCTTTTCCCCAAATTTTATAGCATTATCTATAATAGTTCGTTGTGCTTCTCTTACTTTGCTTATATTTTCATCATTATCTTCTAAAAAATCCAAAGGTGTTTGTGAAGGAATTTCAATTATATTTAAAGCAGTTATTTCTCCTTGCATTTTTGTATGTTTTATTATATTTGAAGATATTTTTAATAAGGCTGTTTCATGTTTTGGATCAGCCATAGGTGTTAAAATACGCAAATTATTATTTAAAACTGCATCTCTTGGAATTTCAACTTCTTCATCTCTTTTATTTTTCTGTAATATATCATTCAATTTAATGTCACTAATAGCTGCTTTTAAATTAGCTTTCTTATTTGACCATACAAAAAACCAAAGAACTCCTATGACCATAAGTACTACTGCAGAAATTTTTGCAAAGCTATCAGCACCAATAATAATAAACAAAGAAGCAATGGCACCAATAATATGTAAAAATGGGTAACCAAAAGATTTATAACTTGGTTTATAATCTTTTGGTGGTGCTAACCTTAAAATTATAACCGTAAGATTTAAAATACTATAATTTATTAACATTAATACACTAGCAGAGCTTGATAACTGTTCTACATCAGCTACTACAACTAATATTAATGTTAATATTCCAGTAGCAACAATTGGGCGATAAGGAGTTAAAAATTTTCTATGGACTTTATTTAACCATCTTGGTAAGATATTGTCTCTTCCCATAGCAAAATTTATTCTAGATGAAGCCATAATACTTGCGTTTGCAGAAGAAGCTGTTGCTAGAAGGGCTGCAAAAGAAACTGCTAAAAAACCAAAGATACCAGAAAAAGCTCTTGCTGCTTCAAGTATAGGTGCCTCATATTGAGATATTAATTCAGAAGGAATAATACCAGTAGTTACTAAAATTACTGGGACATATAATAACGTTGCAATTATAACTGAACCCATTATAGCACGAGGTATAGTGTAACTCGGTTTTTTAATTTCTTCTGCTACTGAAGCAATTTGTTCAAAACCTAAGAATGATACAAAAATTATGGCTGTAGTTGGAAAAATAGTTCGATATGAACTAGTCATAAAGGGTGTCCAATTTTCAAATTCCACATTTAAAAATCCCAAAACTATAAATCCTAATAATATAGGTATTAAAATACCAACAATTATATTTTGAGTTTTACCAGTTTCTTTAGCTCCGACATAATTTACATATACAAAAAACAGTCCTGCTAATAAAGCAAGAATAATATCATTTATAGGTGGTAAAAAAGGAATTTCTTGTGTAAAAAAAGCAAGATACTCACCAAAGCCTCTAAGATAAAATGCTACAGCAAAACTAAGACTTAACCAGAGTGATAGACCTGAGATAGTTCCAACGAAAGAACCTAATGATCTTGAAACAAAAAAATATGTACCTCCACTCTTGGGCATTCCAGTAGATAATTCTGCCATACTATTAGCTGTGATTATACACACAATTGCAGCTAATATATAAGGAAAAATAGCTCCAGGTCCAAGCATTTCAATTGCATAACGGGGTAGAACAAAAATACCAGCTCCAATCATTGTTCCAACTCCAATGGTTAAAGCTTCTGTTAAACCTAACTCTTTTGCTAATTCTTTTTTAGTATCATGTTGATTTTTTGATTTTGACATTTAAATTTGCACTCCTTCTGAAATTATATATATATAATAATCCACGTTATTAACTTTATCAGTATCTTTTTAAATTTTAACATAATTAAAATTAATATGCAAAGATATATTGAAAGTATAAGCAGGCATATTACAATAGACTTTTCTACTGCGAAGTTTTATATGAAATTAAAAAATCCTGCAATTAATTTGTAGAATTGCAGGATTTAGATTTATTATTTATTTTACTTAGATTTAATTTACATTAATTTTTATTCAAGAACATGTTTTTTAAACTTAGCAAAAACACCTCTTACTTTCTTCTTACGGAGCAAGGGATTATATCTTCTAATTATTAAACCACTACAATCTATTTTTTCCATAATTTTATCAGTAGTAGATCCAGTAATGTGCTCTTTTACTCCCCATTCAGCTGTAGCCCCCATTATTATTAAATCATACCTGTTTGCTTCTTTTACAATGGTTGATACAATTGAATGTTCTTTATTAACTATCTTAATTTCACCATCTATTCCTAAAGTATTTACTGATTTTAACATTACGTCTTTGATCTTTTCTTTTTCTTGATCTGTAATTTCTTCATCTATTACACGCAAGAATGTCATTTTAGCAGCAGTACTTTCTGCAATTCGTTTTACTATTTGTGCTGCTTCCTGTGAATGAAAACCTCCACCATAGGGATAAAGAATTTTGTTAATCTCATCATTATTTCCATTTTTAAAGATACCTACATTGTATGGTAATTCTTCAAGTGCTCTATGTGTGATTCCTCCAAGCATCCTATAAGCAAGACCGGAACTATGCCAGCCTAATAATACAAAATTTGCATTTGATTCATCAGCACAGTTTTTGATTGATTTGTTAACATTTCTGGACATAACCAATAAAGGTTCAACTACATTTTTATTCTTAGCTGCAATTTCTTTAACGTTTTTAAAGATGTTTTCGGTTTGCTCAACACCTTCTCTTAAATCATTATATCGCGAATCTAGAGGAATAACTTCAGGAACATCCATGATATGCACCGGTAGTATTTTACTATTAATCGGCCCTCCAATTTTTGCTCCTATATCTACTAATGGTTCAAATGAATATGGAGATGCTATTGGTATTAAGATCTTATATGCTTTATCCATTTCAATATTATCTTTAAACTGTAGTTTAGGGATAGGTTCTGTTGTAATTACTTTATGGGCATCTTTTAACTTAGGTAAAAGAAGATAATAGTAAACTACTCCTATTATTAATATGGCTACCGCAACCGACATGGCAAGAAAATCACTTAATAACAACTGAAATACTAAAAATATATTAACTGCAATACCCAGAATAGGAGTTATTGGGTAAAAAGGAACTTTAAAGTGTCGTTTTGCATCCGGTCTCTTCTTTCTAAAGATTATTAATGCAAGATTCACCAAACTATATCCCAATAGTGAAAATATACTGGTAACAGTTGATATATGCTCTAAATCTCTGATTGCTGTTGATATAACAACGATTAGAGTTGCAGCTAAAATTGAAGCAATTGGAGTTTTTGTCTTAGGATGAATATTTCTAAAGATTCTCGGCAAATGATTATCCCTAGCTATAGCAAATGAGGTTCTGGAAGCAGCCATCATAGCAGTGTTTATTGAAGATACTGTGGCAAAAATCCCTGCCATAGCAAATAAATATCCTCCCATTCTACCTGCGATTACAATTGCTGTGTTGATTAATGGGGTATCAGTAACAGCTGGAACTAAGTTATCCCAACTAATTATAGAACTTCCTATAAAAAAGACAGCTGTTTTAATAACTGTTACCAGAGCTAAAGATATCATAATAGCTTTTGGTATAGTTTTTTCTGGGTTTATTACTTCTTCACTTGCAGTAGTAATTAATCCGTATCCAATATAAGTAATATATAAAAAACCCATAGCTGTAAATGTACCACTTAATCCTAATCCTTCAGGAAAAAACGGTCTTTGTTTACTAACATCAACAAAGAATGCTCCATATATTGAATAAAGAGTTAAAAGTATCAATAAAGCAGTTGTGATTATATTTTGCAATTTTCCTGAATTCTCTACACCTTTAATATTTGTTATCATAACATAAAATATTAAGGCATATGCCCCAATCATTTGAGGTATGAAAGGGAAAAAGTAATTAAGAAAGTTACCAAAGCCTAAAGCAAATAATCCACAGGACATGGCATATCCAAGCCAGAAACCCCAACCAGCCATAAATCCAAGAATACCATTGTCTGTAGCATCTCTGGCATAGGCATAACCACCTCCAGCTGTAGGTATAAAGGTTACTAATTCTGCAAAAGAAAAGGCTGTGAAAAGTGCTGCTATTCCTGCTAGAAATACTGCTAAGGATGCCGCTGGTCCAGCTGTTTCAAAACTTGTACCAGCCAGAACAAAGATTGCTGAACCAATCATTGTTCCTGTACTTATTGTAATTGCTGAATAAAGACCTAAGGTTCTATCTAATTTTTTTTGCATTTTTTAATCTCCTTATTTTAATAAATAATAATTTTAATTACATGGAAAAACATAATATATAAGAATTGATAGAAATATATGAGAACGCAAAAAACCTATAGGCATACTAAGGTATAATTTGCCCATAGGTTTAAATATCAATCATAGATCTCACATCCTCTCTCCATACGCTTACGAAGTTAGCTGTCGGGTTCAGGTTAGAGAGTAACCTTACTCGAAAATGAGATTCACCCCAAAAATTGGTTCCTCCGTTTCTCTTTAGAGAATTCAGCGAAATATTAGTTTTATGATAAAGAATTATAACATAGGATTCATTTATTAGCAAGATACAAATACAAAATTTTTGTTTATAAATTTACTAATTAAAATTCTTTTATTTTTAACTAATATTTATTTTATTATGATGTTAAAATTATATTTATATTTGTTCATTTTCCATGTTCTTATTGAACTGTTTTTCATATTCAGCATCTTCTATTATATCTTTGTGATGTGCTTCAAGGCTAAATGTAAATTTAGCGCCTTCTCCTTCTTCACTTTCTACCCAAATTTTACCATTATGTGCAGATACAATCTCCTTACTGATAGCCAAAGCAAGACCTTTGCCTTTAGATCTATTTTCTGATGATATAGGTGAAAACTTCTCAAATATATCTTTTTGGACTTCAAGAGGGATTCCAGGTCCGTTATCTTTGACAGATATATATACATTTTCATTCTCATGATATGCTGATATTTCTATATGACTTCCTGTTTGTGTATAACGAATAGCATTTGATAATAATGTGGTTAGAACCCAAATTATTTTATTACTATTAACACTTACTTCTGGCAAATTATCTTCTATATTAGATTTTATACTAATATTCTTGTTATCTGCCTGATTTTTTATACATTGTACTGCAAAGGTAATAATATCTTTAACCTTTAAAGTTTCTCTTTCTGATAAATTAAACATATTTTCTTTTTCTCCACCAGTAATTCGTTTGTGATATGCATCTAATATATCACTTCTACTAACTACTCCTACTAGAGTTTCATTTTCTCCATCTTTTGAAAATACAGGAATAGTTTTTGCTTTTGAGTTGTTAATAATCTCAATAGCTTTTATAATACTATCTTCTTTATAGATTTTATTATTTGAAGGAAACACCATATCTTTTATCAAAGTGTCTTCCACATCAACATTATTTTCATTCTCATCTAAATAGTTCATTAAATTACGATAACTTAACATACCTACATAGTTTCCTTCTTTTTGCGTTAATACAGGAATATAAGAAACAAGACTTCCAGCAAATAAAACTTTTGCATCTTTAATCTTATTTGTGTCATAAATGCTTACTAATTTTTTGCTCATAGCATCTTTTACCTTAATATTTTTAATATTTGTTGCTTCTCCAATAACATCTAAGTTTATACCCCTATTTAGGAGTTTAGTTGTATAAATATTTTTCTTTTGAATTTTCGATGTTGTAACTGTACTTATAATACAGACTAACATCATAGGTAAAAATATCTTAGGATCTCGTGTCATTTCAAAAAGAATTATAATTGCTGTTAAAGGAGCATGAGCAGCACCAGCAAACACAGCTCCCATACCTATAATAGCATATGAGCCAGGACCAGCAGTAACATTAGGGAAAATAGTATGAACTATACTTCCATAAGTACTCCCCATCATAGACCCTATAAAAAGTGAAGGTGCAAAAATACCACCAGATCCACCACTACCAAGTGTCATATTCGTAGCAAGAATTTTTCCTAACATAAGTACTAGTGCTAAATAAAAAGGAAGACTACCACTTAAAGCCAGTTCCATTACTGGATAACCAGTTGCATGTATTTGGGGAATCATTAAGGCTAAGAGTGCTAGGAAAAATGCACCAAGAGCTGGTTTTAGAAATTCTGGAAATTTAAGTTTTTCAAAAACATGCTCAGTAAAGTATAGAGAGTTTTCAAATAAAAGGGCAACAAATGCTGCAACAAAACCAAGTCCTATATAAGGTATAAACTCCCAATAAGTGGCTAAATTGTGTGTCGGTATATTAAAAATTGCACCTCTTTGTCCAAAAAACATATTGGCAACAGCGCTACCAGTTACTGATGCGACAACTACTGGCGAAAAACTCTTAAGTTTAATGTCTTTTAGTAAAACCTCTAAACTAAAGATAACACCTGCTACAGGAGCATTAAAAGTACCAGCTATACCAGCAGCAGCACCTGCGCTGAGTAAAACTTCTATATTATCTGCACTTAATTTCAAAAATTGACCTAAAGCAGAACCAAAACCAGCACCAATTTGTACAATTGGACCTTCTCTACCAGCAGAACCACCTGAACCAATACAAATTGCTGATATAATAGCTTTTAATGGTGCAACTCTAGCCCTTATAATCCCAGAACGCAATCCAACAGCTTCCATTACTTCTGGTACACCATGACCTTTAGCTTCTTTAACAACAAAAGTAACTAATGGTCCAATAATTAAACCTCCGATAACTGGTGCGGCAATTCGATGATACCAGGGTAGAGCACGAATCGCAACTAAAAAACCCTCTCCTGCATCAGCGCCATAAAAGATATTTTTGATAAGAGATATTAGTTGATAAAATGCTACTGCTCCTAAACCACCTATAATACCAACCAATACTGCTAAAATTATCATTCCTGTTAATTCTGAATCTTTTAATTTCCTGGAAATTAACTCTAACATGTCTTCATATTTTTTTTTGAAAATATTAGATATTGAATTACTCATTTTGTCTCCCCTTTTTATATTTTCTAGTGTATTAAATATATCTTTTAATTATTAAATATATGGACAATGAAAAAATAATTTTAAAATTATTTAATATTTATTTCATTGCTTATAAAAGTACGATATAACAATATCATAATATTTTAAGATTATCAATTATTATATTTTATTTTTTATAAGATTTTAATAAGATCTTTTATTAAAATTTTAAAATATTCTATTCATAAAATTTTAGTAATCTAATCAATATTTCAATTTTATTCAAATTCATGCTTATACTCCCAGGCTCTTAATTCTTCTAATAAATTACGGTGTGGTACTAGCGACTCCTTCTGCAAATCATACAAGTCTTTCATTTGATCTGGATTATTCTTGAAATATGTAATAATACTGGATATTAGATCCATGGTTTTAGGCGTAATATAATGTTCTATCCCCTCTACCTGTTCGTCAGCATTTTTCTGATCTGATAATAACTCCAGAAAATCTTTTAAGGTTTTATCACGCCATACAAGAAATTCACCATACTTCTCTCCTCTTTCTGTTAAAGAAATGTTACGATACTTTTCATAGCTCACAAAACCTGCTTCATCAAGTTTTTGAATCATTTTTGTAATACTAGGGGCTTGTAAATTCAAAGCCTCAGCTAGATCTACCGCTTTTATATATCCCTTATCTTTATTAATTCTATAAATCATTTCTAAATAGTCCTCCATACTCTCAGTTAACAATCTTACCCCTCCCTAAACTTCTTTCTTATCCTTTATAGTATTAGTATATGAAAATAAAAATGACAAATAACTAGATTATTTTGTAACACTTTCTATGTCTATGCATAAAATACTTGCAAAAGTTACTTTAGGGAAAGTTTATTAGGTAATCAAAATTCATTTATTCAAGCCAAATATATAAGAACAATCTAATATAATGCTTTCCTAAAAAAGTGAAAATTTGAAAGGAGAAAATTATGACTAAAAAGATTTTTGTTTTATTTTTTGCTGTTTCTTTACTTATAAGTTTTAGCTTAGCTCTATCTGCTAATGAGGAATCTAATGACTTTACTATTGTTACTACCTTTACAATTCTGGAAGATTATGCTCGGCAGGTAGCTGGAGAACATGCTGATGTAAGGGTTATTAGTCCAATTGGAGCAGAAGTTCATGAGTGGGAACTAACTCCACAAAATTTTATTGATCTAGAAGAGGCAGATATTGTTTTTTATAATGGTTTAAATACTGAACAATGGATGGATCAGGTCAGAGCAGTTGTAAGATCAGGTGTTCAAGTTATTGCACTTGCTGAAGTATGTGATTATCCTACATTACCTATTGTTACTGGTGATTATGCTGGTGAAGCTGATCCACATATCTGGATGGATGTTATGGGGGCAGGGGCATATGTTGAAACAATTAGAGACTCTTTAGTAGAAAATAATCCAGCATTAAGTGAAATCTATATAGAAAATACCAGTATATATTTAGAGAAACTGGAATTACTTCATGAAGAGCTATTAGAAAAACTTTTACTTATACCAGAAGAAAATAGAATTCTTATCAGTAGTGAAGCAGCCTTTATATATTTTGCAGATGCTTATGACTTCTATCATGATGGCATCTGGGGTACAAATACTGAAGAAGAAGGCACACCTCAACAAATGATGCGCATAATTCAAATCATAGAAAAACATAATCCTAAGGGTATTTTTTATGAAAGTACTGGCTCAGGTAGACATGCGCAAAGTGTTTCTGCTGACACAGGTGTTGCAGTGTTTGGCCCATTATACGTAGATTCGGTAGATTATCCTGAAACAGAAATAGATAATTATATTGATATGATGTTAGCTAATGCAAGTTTACTTGTAGAAGTGCTTAAATAAGATTATTATAAGAATATTTGAATAAGCATGGGCCAGGGTTTATCATATCTAATAATAACTTTATAGCCCGGCCTATTCTTTCATATAGAAAATTAATTTTATATATAATCAAAAAAGACTTTAATAAAAAGGATGGTTTTTAAAGTGGGTAAAAAAATCAATAAATATATAAATAATTCAAAGGAAGAATATTCAATATGGGCCGAGAATCTTTTTGCTTCATATAACGGAAAAGAAAATGTTTTAAAAGATATAAATTTAAAATTAAATAAAGGAGAAATAATCTCAATTCTCGGTCCAAATGGTGCTGGAAAATCAACTTTATTTTACCTCTTAACAGGTATGAAAAAAGCAAGTAAAGGAGAGTTATTGATATTTGGTAGAAATGTTAAAGAACAATGTAAAAAGAATAATATAGCATATGTACCCCAATCAGAGCAAATAGATTGGGATTATCCCGTTAGGGTATGGGATGTAGTTTTAGGTGGTCGCTTTGGTCATATATTATCTTCTAAAGGATTTAGACGCTTCTTGCCTCCTGGCTGGGCAGGAAATGACCATCTAAACGTAGTTGAAAATGCCTTAAAGGCAGTAAATATGCTGGAATATAAAAAAAGACCTATAGGAGCACTATCAGGAGGTCAGAAAAAGCGTATTTTTCTAGCTAGAACAATAGCGCAGGATGCTCAATTGCTCCTTCTTGATGAACCATTGGTTGGAGTAGATCAAAAATCTACAGAATTAATCATGAATGTTCTTACCCAGATGAGAAAAGAAGGAAAAACTATTATTATGATCTCACATGATTTAAATAAAGTAAAAAAATATGCTCAAAAAGTTATTCTTTTAAATCATAGTATCATTGCTTTAGGTAGTACAAAAGAAATATTGGGTAGCGATGAATTAAATTCAATATATAGTATAAATCCTGATATTAACAAAATCGAAAAAGATAGTGAATATAAAGAGTTTTTAATAAAAAATAAGTCAGATGAGGTGTTAACATATGTTGATTAATACTTTAAATAACTTTCTACCTTCCAGTATTTTATCAACAAATACTCTATATGAAATCGGTGAAATAATTGTATTGGGCCTAATTCGTATCTTGATGTTTTTTATAAATTTCTTTCCTGATAAAATAGCGGAACCTTTTCAATATCAATTTATGCAAAGAGCCTTACTAACTTCAGTTTTAGTAGGGCTTATATGTGGTATCCTTTCCTGCTATGTTATTCTAAAAAGATGGTCTTTGCTAGGAGATGCAATTTCACATGCAGTTCTTCCAGGAGTAGCTATTGCCTATTTATTGGGCTTGCCTTTCTTTATAGGAGCTTTTACAACTGGAGCAATTACATCTCTCGGTATTGGTTTTGTAGAGAGAAATAGTAGAATCAAGGAAGATGCTGCTATGGGTATAATGTTTACAGGT
Source organism: Halanaerobiaceae bacterium ANBcell28 (assembly GCA_037623315.1). GTDB lineage: Bacteria > Bacillota > Halanaerobiia > Halanaerobiales > DTU029 > JBBJJH01. The sequence continues at coordinate 67,729 of JBBJJH010000007.1, read as the reverse complement.
TCTTTTGCCTTAGGAATAGTTATAATCAGTCGAATAGCTACATCTACTCATCTTATGCATATACTTTTCGGTAATGTACTGGGAGTGAGGATGCCCATCTTATTACTTACATTTGCAAGTAGTTTAATTAGTTTAATAATCATCTTTCTCTTTTATAAGCATTTCTTTCTTTATACCTTTGATCCTATTCAAGCTACTACAATTGGCATGAATACAACTATTATCCATTATGGTTTGATGTTGTTACTTACATTATGTATTGTAGCAAGTCTTGAAACTGTAGGCATAATTCTTGTAGTTGCAATGCTTATTACCCCGGGTTCTACAGCATATCTACTGGCAAATGATTTAAAAACTATGATGTATATATCTGCTGCAGTTGGTGTGATTTCAGCAATTATAGGTTTATATTTATCATTTACCCTAAATGTTGCTTCAGGTGGAGCAATTGTTCTGGTAGCTACTATTATTTTTCTTTTAACTTTCATATTTGCACCAGAACATGGATTGATAAGGAGATTAATTAAATCATAAAATAACTTTTAAAAAAAAGGATAGAGTTAAAATGATATCTATTATATCGTTTTTTTAATATCATGCAGATCTAATCTATTTACAGCAGCATTATCTAATGCCAGATTAGCTTTATTATTAATATCAACAATACTTTTTTGTATGTCAATTACTCTGCCTTGTGTTTTAGCTATGTCTATTTCAATTTTTTCTATTGTTTTGGACTGTATATCTGTTCTTTCTAGTAATACAGATGATATTTGATAGTCTTCATCTAGTTTAGATTCTAAGGCTTCAATCTTAGTATCTATCTCTTTTATATCACTTTTAAATTCCTGAAACTCATCTTTAACGCCTTGAATGTCATTGCTCATTTTTTCTAATAATTTAAGGATCTTATCTTCTTTATTCATAAAAATAAAACCTCCATTTTAATTGTTTATATATTATACTTCTATATTTAAACAAAGAAACCTTTTTATTTTTGCTTATAATCATCTTTATAAATAAGAAAAATATAGAAATAAATTTAAATAAAAAGGTTCTCATTCTAAATGATTAATTCTCATTTAAAATGAAAACCTAAAATAATCTTATATATCCAATTCATCAACCATATCAGCGTTGGCTATGATAAATTCTCGTCTTAGACTTGCATTAGAACCCATAAGATGAGTAAAGATCTCATCTGCTTCTATTTCATCATCAATTTCAACTTTTAATAATTTCCGTGTTTCTGGATCCATAGTTGTGTTCCATAATTGTCGAGGATTCATTTCTCCAAGACCTTTGTATCTTTGAATAGAGAAATTGCCTTTAGTTTTCTTTTTATAATCTTCTAATGCCTGGTCATTATAAAGATACTCTTCTTTTTTATTATAAGTTACTTTATATAATGGAGGTTGAGCTAAATATACATGTCCTTTTTTAATAAGTTCTGGCATATAACGATAAAATAAGGTTAGAATTAAAGTAGCAATATGTGCTCCATCCACATCAGCATCAGTCATAATAACTATTTTATGATATCTTAAATTACTTATATCAAATTCTTCTCCTATTCCAGCACCTAAGGCAGTGATAAGTGCTGCCACCTCAGTATTATTTAATATCTTATCAAGGCGTGCTCTTTCTACATTAAGAATTTTACCTTTCAAAGGTAAAATAGCTTGAAAATGACGATTTCTACCCTGTTTAGCAGAACCACCTGCAGAATCTCCCTCAACAATGAACAATTCACTATCTTCTGCTTTCTTACTAGCACAATCAGCCAACTTTCCTGGTAAAGAATTAGAACTAAGTGCACTTTTTCTTCTAGTTAATTCACGGGCTTTTTTAGAAGCATTTCTAGCACGTACTGCTTGCAAGGCTTTATCAACGATTGTTTTTCCGATATCTGGATTTGTATCAAGATATAAACTCAAATAATCGTATACTGCACTTTCCACAACACTTCTAATTTCACTATTACCTAGTTTTGATTTGGTCTGACCTTCAAATTGAGGGTCTGGTAATTTCACATTTATAATAGCAGTAATTCCTTCTCGTACATCATTTCCATTTAAAGATTGATCTTTCTGTTTAATTAAATTATTATTTTTAGCAAAATTATTAATGGCTTTAGTTAAAGCAGTTTTAAATCCAGTAACATGATAGCCACCATCAATTGTATTAATATTATTGGCATATGAATAGATTCTTTCATTATATCCATCATTATATTGAATACCTATTTCGATATAATAATCGTCAACAGTATCTTCTGTATATATAATCTGATCATTTAAAACATTTCTGTTTTTATTAAGATATTCAACAAAGGCCTTAATACCACCATCATATTGAAATTTTTCCTCTTTTCTTTTTTCACTTCGTTCATCAATTAATATGAAAGAAAGCTCTTTGTTTAAAAAAGCTGATTCCTGTAAACGATGAGCTAAAGTCTCGAATTTAAATTCACTTACTTCAAAGATATCTCTATCCGGTTTGAAAGTTATTTTAGTACCATTTTTTAATGTACTACCCACTTTTTTGAATTCCGATACAGGTATTCCTCTTTCGTATTTTTGATGATACTCATATCCATTTACATATGTAGTTAATTCTAAGGATTCTGATAAAGCATTGACGACAGATACACCAACTCCATGTAAACCACCAGAAACTTTATATGAATTGTTATCAAATTTCCCACCTGCATGAAGAGTTGTCATAACAACTTGAGCAGCTGGAAGTCCTGTATCAGGATGAATATCTGCAGGAATACCCCTTCCTTGATCTTCAATTGTTACTATATTATCTTGATCAATAGTTACAGTAATAACATCACCATAACCGGCTAAAAATTCATCTATACTATTATCTACTACTTCCCATACAAGATGATGTAAACCTCTAATACCTGTACTACCAATATACATTCCTGGTCTTTTTCTTACTGCTTCTAATCCTTCAAGTACTTGTATTTGAGAAGCATCATATGTAGTTTCTTCAAATAAAGACATATCTATCTTCCACCTTCCTTTTCTTTATCAAATGCTATAAATTAAAAATATATAATATTATTATATCTATAAAGTCAATAAAATAGTGCTCAATAGTGTTCTTGCTAAAGCATTGCTTTAGAAATGGGACACTAATAAGCACTTTAGATTATATCATATATATGATTTAATTTAAAATATTATTTTTAATTATTGATTATTTATTAATTCTGGAAATTAGCTTTTTTTGCGAATGAAGTTATGCTAACTTGGCTTCACACTCAGAATTTAACTCAGAAAGTTGAGTTAATCTTTATCTATATCTTTTTTTAAAATCATATCTTCTAAACTACCACCAGCCGGTACCATTGGAAAAACATTTTCTTCTTCTTCAATTATAAAATCTAAGATATATGATTCATTACTATTTAAAGCTTCTTTTAATGCGGGTTTTACATCTTCTATTTTGCTTATTCTTTTTCCTTTAATTCCATAGCCAGAAGCAATAGTTACAAAGTTTGGAAGTATTTCTGGACAATCATCTCCTGGTGATGAGCAATCTGGCGAACAATTTTTATGTCTTCTCAGACAGGTTCCTGCATAACGTTTATCAAAAAACAGTTCTTGCCATTGTCTCACCATACCTAAATATTGATTGTTTAGTATTATTATAATTACAGAGATATCATTCTTGGCAATAGTAGCTAGTTCTTGTATATTCATTTGAAAGCTACCATCACCAGCTATACATATTACCTTTTCATTTGGTTTTCCTATTTTAGCTCCAATTGCGGCGGGAAAACCAAAGCCCATTGTTCCTAATCCACCAGAAGAAATGAAGCTACGAGCCTTACTATATTTATAGAATTTAGCTGCCCACATTTGATGTTGACCAACTTCTGTTGTAATTAAAGCATCTCCATTTGTTTGATTATATAGTTCTTCAATAATAGAATGTGGTACTAACTTTCCTGTTTTACCAGTATTGTTCTTGTACTTCTTATCTAGATGTTTCCATGATTCGATTTCTTCTAGCCAGCTCTCGTTAGATTGATTATCCACAAGTGGAAGAATCTCCTTTAAAGTATCTTTAACATCAGCACGTATAGCTATATTTACAGCTAGTAGCTTTTCTAGTTCTGCTGAATCAATATCAACATGAATTATATCCGCATTGGGTGCAAATTTATCTATCTTACCGGTTACACGATCATCAAAACGGGCTCCAAGAGCTATGATTAAATCTGAATTTGTAATAGCAAGATTTGCTTCTGTTGTTCCGTGCATACCAAGCATACCTAAACTTAAGTTATGATTCTCATTAAAAGTTCCAATACCCATTAATGTAGTAGTAACTGGTATAGAAGCTTTTTTGGCCAAAGCTCTCACTTCATCACTTGCACCAGAAATAATACAACCTCCACCAGCGTAAATAACAGGTTTTTTAGCATTATTTATAAGTTCAGCTGCACTCTTAATCTGTTCTTCTTCAATATCATTATTAGGATGATATCCAGAAAAAGAAATAGTTTCTGGATATTCAAATTCGATCTCTTCATTTAAGATATCAGCTGGAATATCAACTAAAACCGGTCCAGGTCTACCTGTTCTTGCAATAAAAAAAGCTTCTTTTATAATTCTTGTTAGATCCTTAATGTCTTCTACTAAATAATTATGCTTGGTAATTGGAGTTGATATGCCTTTGATATCTGCCTCCTGAAAAGAATCAGTACCAATCAAATTTCTTGGTACCTGCCCTGTAAATGCTACTATTGGTACTGAATCCATATATGCATCAGCCAGCCCGGTTATCAAATTCGTAGCACCTGGTCCAGATGTAGTCATACAAACCCCAACTTTACCAGTTGCTTTGGCATAACCCTCAGCAGCATGGATACCCCCTTGTTCATGATGAGGCAAAATATGATTAAAATTTGATTTAAACAACTCATCATAAATTGTAATTACCTTTGCTCCAGGATATGCAAAAATTACTTCTACCTTCTCACGATAAAGTGACTCTACAAAAATCTTCGCTCCAGTCATTTTTTTCACTTTATTCACTCTCCTCTTATTTATTATCCTTATATTATTTCTAAAGATTTTATCAAGTTTTATTTTGATAAGTTTTTTAAATTCTTTCATGATTTGCTGATTGTATAATTGAATTGATTTTCTGACTATTAAAACGAAGCAGAATTTAGTAAAGACAATTATGATAAAGGATGTTTTTCTGTTTGACCAAAGGGAGTTAAAAACATCCCATAATTGGCTGACACTAAATTCGTAGCGGGGTTTTTGTCAGGAAACAATCAATTATACAGTATTAATAATACTTATCAAAATAAAATAAAAAATCTCTCATCTTAATTAACAGATAAGTTCTATTAATTAGGACGAGAGATATTGTCTCACGTGGTACCACCCATATTTGTTACTATTTTACTAGTAACCTTATTAAGTACTCAATATAGTTTCCTTCTCCATACAAGTTTATAACTATATTTTATACTTCAGCATATGATAACGGATGCTTTTTTCCTGAAAATCAGGATACCGGTAAAACCTAGTAAGAATTCAGTCCTTTCAGCTTTACAGTTCAAGAGCTACAGAAAATATTTTCCAGGATATCGGTTCTCAGCTTTCTCCGATTCTCTGTAATCCATTCAGATAATTCCCCTCTCCATCATAACTTTTAAATATATTTTATTATTTTAATTAGTATATATAATATTTGATAATTTGTCAAGGTATTTATTCACTACATTACTGTTTTTATTTCTCTAATAAAGGCTTCAATAGAATATAATAAATCCTTGCTTTTTCCATACTTTTCTATTATTTTAACTAAAGCACTGCCGATAATAATTCCGTCACTTTCATTAATTATTTCTTTAACTTTTTCTGGTCCATCTATTCCAAAACCTAATGCGAGAGGTATATTGGTGTATTTACGTATTTTATTTAAATACTTTCCAACATCCACAAGTGCAGAACTATCTGTACCTGTAGTACCTAATAAAGATACACAATAGATAAAGCCATGACTTAATTCAACTATTTTTTTTATTCTTTCTTCAGTAGTAACAGGAGTAAGCATTAAAATTGGAAAAATATTATTATCTAAGAGACAATTATAAAATTCTATATCCTGATCATAAGGTAAATCTGGAATTATAACACCAGATACCCCTGCTTCTTTCGCATCTCTTATAAATTTCTCTTTTCCATAATTTAAAATAGGATTATAATAGCCCATTAATAAATATGGACAATTCACCTGATCTTTTATACTTACTAACATTTCGAAGATTTTTGCTAAAGAAGTACCAGCATCTAGTGATCGTAAAGCTGCTGCCTGTATAATTGGTCCATCTGCTAGCGGGTCAGAGAAAGGAATACCAAGTTCAATAATATCAGCACCACTCTTATCTAAAGTTAAGATAATCTCCTTTGTTGTATTTAAATCTGGATCACCTGCTGTGATATAGGGCATTAATGCTTTTTTCTTAAATATATCTTTAAATTGATTTGTTTTTTTATCTTTTGTTTTAAATGCTATATTACTCATTATAAATCACCCCCAAGATAATTTGATACTGTATTTATATCTTTATCGCCACGACCAGAAAGATTAATAACTACAATTTGGTCTTTTTCTAGCATCGGCACAAATTTTATGGCAAAAGCCAGAGCGTGTGAACTTTCTAAAGCTGGAATTATTCCTTCTAATGTAGATAGGAGTTTAAATGCTTTGATTGTTTCATTATCTGTGACAGCCTGATAATCAACTCTTTTCGAATCATTTAAAAAACTGTGTTCCGGACCTATACCAGGATAGTCTAAACCAGCTGATATAGAATGTGCAGGTAGTATCTGACCATCATTATCTTGAAGTAGATAAGATTTACTACCATGCAATACTCCCACTTTGCCTTTACTTATAGTAGCGGCATGTTTTTTTGAATTTATCCCTTCACCAGCAGCTTCTACACCTATTAAATTCACATAATCAGAATTTACAAAAGGATAAAAAACTCCCATTGCATTACTACCGCCACCAACACAAGCTATTATATAATTTGGCAAAGATTTTTCTTCTTCATAAAATTGTTCTTTTAATTCATCACCAATTATACGTTGGAAATCTCGAACTATAGTTGGATATGGATGAGGACCAACTACAGATCCAATAATATAATGTGTGTTCTCAACATTTTTTACCCAATCCCTGATAGCCTCATTTGTAGCATCTTTTAAAGTCTTAGTACCAGAATGAACAGCTCTTACTTCAGCACCTAATAACTTCATTTTATAAACATTCAAAGATTGTCTTTCTATATCTTTACTACCCATATAAATACAGCATTTCAGCCCAAACTTAGCAGCAGCTGTAGCAGTAGCAACTCCATGTTGACCAGCACCTGTTTCCGCAATAATCCTTTTCTTGCCCATTTTGACAGCCAATAAGATTTGACCTAAAGTATTGTTTATTTTATGAGCACCAGTATGATTTAAATCTTCTCTTTTTAGATAGATTTTAGCTCCACCAATATATTCGCTAAGTTTTTTAGCATAATACAGGGGGGTAGGTCTACCACTATAATCTTTTAGTAATTTATATAATTCCTTTTTAAAATTTTCATCGTCCTTTAAATTAATATAGACTCTTTCCAATTCATCAAGTGCTGGAATTAGTGTTTCAGGAACGAAACTTCCTCCAAACTCACCAAAATAACCTTTTTTCTTTGCGACTTGCGTTTCCATAATATATCCTCCTCTTTAATTATTAAGAACTAAAATTGACATAATTGAAAATCCCTTATAATTCTTACACTTTCTTTGATTAAGTTATGATCTTTAATACCTGCTTTTATTTCTAATTTACTATTTAAATCAATTCCATGAAAATTATGCTTAGACAATGCTTCGTAAATATTATCAGGTCCTAAACCTCCTGCCAAAATATATGGTTTACTTACTTCAATATTATTTAAAATATCCCAGTTAAAGCTAGATCCAATACCGCCTCTATTTTTACCTATTTTACTATCAAAAAGAAAACAATCTACATCTTTATATTTATTTATTTTTTCCAGACCAGTATTGTTTTCAATATCTATACTAATTGCTTTGATACTTTTTAAAGGATTATTAGAAATTAGCTCTGGATCTTCTTCTCCATGAAATTGAATGCATTCAAAAATACCACTATTAACTACTCTCTCTAATAATTCTTTACTAGGGTTCATAACTACTGCTACCTTAGTAATAAGCGGAGTAATTCCTCTGGTGATTTCTGCTACTCTTTCAATTTCTATAGAGCGAGGACTATCTGCCAGAATAAATCCTAAAGCATTTATTCCTAAGTGACTGCAAAAGTCTACATCTTCCTTTCTAGTTAAACCACAAATTTTTATATGCATAATATTTCTCCCTTTTAATTGCATTTCTAGATTTACCATGTGAAATAGAGTTTTTTGTATCCATTACGTGAAAAGGTCTTTAATCTTTTCCCGAGGATTTTCTGCTTTCATTAAGCTTTCTCCAATCAATACACCATTAACTCCCCAGTTTTCAAGTTTTTCTATATCTTTTCTATTTTTAATTCCACTTTCTGCAATAATTAAATACTCTTCTCTTAGATTTAAGCTATCTAATTCTTCTAATATTTTTGCTGTATTATTTAAATCTACAGTAAAGTTGTGTAAATTACGATTATTAATACCTAATATTTTTGCTTTTGCATTTATTGCTTTATTCAAATCTTCTATATTATGAACTTCTACCAAAGCTTCAAGACCTAATGAATTACATAGATTTATAAGTGATTTTAAATCATTTTCTTCTAAAATACTGGCTATTAGTAAAATAACATCAGCACCACTAAAGAAACTTTCATATACTTGAATACTATCAATTATAAAGTCCTTTCTTAAAATTGGTAGTTTTGTTTTTGCTCGTAAGTTTTGTAGAATTTCGATGTGACCTTGAAAAAAACTTTCATCAGTTAGAATTGAGATGGCCGATGCTCCACCTTCTATATATTCACTCAATTGTCGTTCAGGATTAAAGTCTTTGCAAATAAGTCCTTTGCTAGGAGAGGCCTTTTTGATTTCAGCAATTAAGCTTATCTTACTTTTTTTTAATTGATTTGCAAAAGAAATACCTTCTTTTTTTAAGTCTTTCACTTCTTCCTTTTTTACATTTACTATTTTCTCTAATATCGATGGCTGTTTTTGAGATTCATAAGTTTCTATCACGCAGACACCTCCTGGGAATTACTGTACTCGATTAATTGCTCTAACTTTGCGAGAGCCTTTCCACTATCAATTATCTCTTCTGCTAAACTAATACCTTCTCTCCAGCTTTTTGCTAAATTACTAACAATGAATGCTGCAGCTGTATTTAGTAATACTACATCTCTTTTTGGTCCTTTCTTACCTTTTAAAATATTTAGTATAATATCTTTATTATCAATAGGACTTCCACCTTGTAAACTAGAAATATCTACTTGATTTATACCTACATCTTCTGGCATCAGAGTTAGTTCTTCAACCATTCCATCATGCAAATAAGCTATTTTATTAATACCAGTAAGAGTAAATTCATCTATTTTACCATCCCCATTTACAACCATAGCGCTTTTAAGTCCCAAGTTCTTTAAAACATAAGCCAGCGGTTTAACTAATTTAGGGTCAAAAACACCTAATATTTGATAATTAACAGATGCTGGATTTGTCAAAGGTCCTAAAACATTAAAAATAGTCCTAATTCCTAAGTCTCTCCTTGGTTTAATAGCGTATTTCATAGCTTTATGATGATTAGGGGCAAAAAGAAATCCAATACCTAATTTATCAATACAAGTTTCAACTTCTTGAGGAGACAATGCTAAATTAACACCAAGTGCTTCAAGAACATCAGCACTACCACTTTTACTAGAAACTGAACGATTCCCATGTTTGGCTACAGTTAAACCAGCAGCAGCAAGAACTAGTGCGACTGTTGTTGAGATATTAAAAGTACCACTACCATCTCCACCAGTACCACATGTATCAATAGATAATTCTTTATTTGTAGTAATTGATATGGCTTTTTCTCTCATCACCTTAGCAGCAGCAGTTATCTCATCGATAGTTTCACCTTTTAATCTTAAAGCAACTAAAAAGCCTGAAATTTGTGATTCACTTAATTTACCCTCCATAATAGATCTCATGACTTCTTCCATTTCTTTTTTAGATAAATCCATACCACTAATTACTTTTGTAAAATACTCTTTAAACATAATTAATTACCTCCTAAGTATATTTTTATAAATAATTAACTCACAAATTTTTTAGATAGTAAAAGAAAAACCAGGCCATAATCCATAAGCCTGGTTTTATAAAAAAGATTTAATTTTGAGTTTTAGAGATAAATAATAAGCCCAAAAATATAAAATAGATATATTTTTAGGTAGAGTATTTGTATTATAAGTATATTTAAAAATAAAATTTTAAATATAATAAAATCAATGATAATAGATTTTATTTTGTCTATTAACTTATTTTATAATTTTTGAAGATTTAAGACTATAGAATTATAAAATAAAAGTTATTATAAAAATAAGTCTGGTTTAATAGACACTTCTCATCTCAGCTAACTCTAAACTATCTCTCAACTCATCTAACCTCGGCTCAACTATATATCATTTTATTTATAATAACGTAAAAATAATTAATTGTCAAGTGTTTTTGAAAACAAATTTGAAAAAATTACTAATTATCAAGGTTATCTAAGATTTCTTGATATATTTCCTTTATTTCCTGATGATATTTCGTTTCAGCTTTTATAAATCCCCATTCTTCAACTTGAAATATACCATCAAACGCTAAACTATGGTGAGATTCTATAATAAATGGTATATCTCTGTCATTTAAGATTTCTTCCATAAAATGCGCTTCAATTTGATTAGATAATGATATTACTCTTTTTAAATCACTCATCAAATCACTCCTTAATATTTTAAATTTTTTCATAATCCATAAAGCACTCTCAATCTGATAAACGTAAAAAACTATAAATCATAATCATAATCTAATATAAAATTTTTTCACCTCGTTTATTTATGAGGCAAATTTCTACTTCTTTTATTTTTACTTTCTCTGCAAACACATTGCATATTTCATAATTATTAGTAAAATGTATCGGCACAAATAAAGAAGGTCTTATTTTTTTGATAAAATATTCCCCAGCTTTATAATAATATTCTTCTAATCTAGGATCAACAGGAACAAAAGCAATATCTATTTCTTTTCCCAGTAGTTTATTAACTTCTCTTTGATAATCTTTTTCTTCTTTTATTTGTTTATCTTTAGAAAAACTTTTCCAATACCAACAGTTTAAGTCACCAGAATGAAAAATCCTTCTATTATTAATATTAACTAAGAAAGAAACCCCTAAGTCAGTTGAGCCAAAAGTTTCTATTTCTAAATCATCTATATTTAAAGAAGAGTCTTTCTTTACAAAATAAACATATTCTTCAATATTATCAATTTTATTATCCGTAATTGTAATATCATCACTTAAAATATATTTAATATTTTTATTTAAGTTAATCCAATCAAATATAATCGAATTATAGTGATCACTATGACTATGACTAACAAAAACATATACTTTATCAAATGCTATTAAATCACTTTTACTTATAACACCATTACTTAAAGTTCTTTTTACACCTCTTGGCTCATCATTATAATAATCAAATACCAATAAGGTCTTATTAGAAATTACAGCGACTCCACTATGAAAAAGATGATATATCTCTAGAGTTTTATTTATTTTATTCTGGAAGTTTATAGATTGATTATTAGAATTTTTATTTAACATAATTTCATCCTCCAAGTATTAATTATCTATTACTTATATTCAAATATCTAGTTTATATTTTATTCATTATTCTTATAAAGCTTAGTATATTATAGATAAAAACTCTAAAAAAGTTAATACAATTTTCTATCTAAACTACGATATTGTATGGCTTCTGCAATATGTTCACTCTGTATTCGTTCACTTTTTTCAATATCTGCAATAGTTCTTGCAAGACGTAAAATTCTATCATAAGCCCTTGCACTTAGAGCAAGTCTATCTATTGCATTTTTTAACAATAATATACAATCCTGATCTAATTCGCAATATCTTTGTAAGTCTCTTCCTTTTAATTCTGAATTAAATTTGTAATTTTCATTTTTATATCTTTTTAATTGAACTTGATGTGCTTCTAATACTTCAGCTCTCATATCTTTAGAACTTTCTTCGTTATTTTTACTCTCAGTTAATTCTTCAACACTAAGTGACGGTACTTCTATATGAATATCAATTCTATCAAGTAATGGTCCTGATACTTTTGATCTATAACGATTAATTTGTGGTGATGTACAATTACATTCATGTTTTTCATCTCCATAATAACCACAGGGACAAGGATTCATGGCAGATACTAACATAAAGTTTGCTGGAAAAGAAACACTCATGGCAGCCCTTACTATTTGAACTGAACCTTCTTCTATCGGTTGTCGTAACATTTCCAAGACATCTTTATGAAATTCTGGTAATTCATCTAAAAATAAAGTTCCATAATGTGCCAGACTAATTTCACCTGGTTCTGGAATACGCCCTCCCCCTATTAATCCTGAAGTTGATGTACTGTGATGAGGAGCTCTAAATGGTCTTGCTTTCATTAAACCATAATTACTATCTAATAAACCCATTATACTATATATCTTAGTAAGTTCAAGAGCTTCTTCTTCAGATAATGGTGGTAAAATAGTACGTAGTCTTTTAGCTAGCATTGTCTTTCCACTACCAGGAGGACCGACTAAAAGTATATTATGAGAACCAGCTGCAGCAACCTTTAATGCACGCTTGGCTTCATATTGACCCTTTACTTCTGCAAAGTCAATATCATAAATTTCTTTTTCTTCAATTGAAACAGCAATTTCCTTTTTAAAATCTTTCACTTTTTTATTATTATTAAAGTAATTAATAAGATCAATAAGATTTCTAACAGGAATAACTTCTAGTTTATCAACTAATGCTGCTTCTGAATAATTATCTGCAGGTATAACTATACCTTTTAAACCCAGTTCTCTAGCCTTAAGACTCATAGGTAAGATTCCTTTAACTTTACGTACAGCACCTGTTAGCGATAATTCTCCTGCAAAGAGATAATTATTTATATCAGCGTCTATTAGTCCATCTGCGTCCAAAATACCTGCTGCAATAGCTAAATCGAAATGAGGACCTATCTTTTTTATATCACCTGGAGCAAGATTAATTGTAATTCTCTGAATTGGAAACTCATATCCAGAATTGTTTATAGCTGCTCTTACTCTTTCTCTAGACTCTCGAACAGCTGCATCTGGCAAACCTACAATATCAAAAGAAGGAATACCGCGATTTAAATCCACTTCAACCTCTACCATCACACCATCAATACCCATAATTGTTGCACTTATAACCTTAGATAACATTATATTCATAACTCCCTATTTTTAGAATAAATATGTTTATTTCATTATATATATATATAATTGTATTTTTATAGCATTTTTCCTTCTTTTTATTATAATAAACCTTTTAAATCATTACATATTACCTAAAAAAGCAGTGCTAACGAATTATCGTAGCACTGCAATATCTTTGTTAATTAAATTTGTTAATTATCAAAAATTAACTCAATTAAAATTCTGTAGTCTAAGGAATTAATCTCACCATCCATATTAATATCAGCTGCACTAATGACAGGTAAGTCATCTATTTCTCCTAATATATATCTTCCAAGTAGTATAGCATCAAGAGAATCAATAACACCATCACCATTTACATCTCCATCTATTCTACAAGGTCCTATTCTAGCGTATAAAGCCAGATAAGAACTTACCCAGGCAAGAGATGCATTCCATTTAGTTAAAGATTGATTTGTAGACCATGAATCTTTATGATCAATATACATTTTTTGAGGAGCAGTTTCCTTTGACAATAAACCAGATGCCTTAATAATTGAGTCATTTGGTCCAGAACTTGGGCCTCCAAGTAAAATACCATGTGGAACAGCATCGTCATAGAATAATGGATGATGAGGGTTTTGCGCATAATTACTACCATAACCAGTCACATAAACTGTTTCCATTGGATTTCTACCTAAAATATAATCAAATGACTTAATCATAGAATCAATATATTTGCGATTTTGTGTAAATTCATATGCATAAGCCTGAATAATAGAAGAATTAAGTATATAATAATTAGAACCAGTCGGATAACCTTCTATATAGTAATAGCGATCGTAAAATTCACTTTGTTTAATTAATGGGTCATATGCTTGTTCTTCTTGAACAGAAATATAATAGTCTGCCGTAGAAGTAATATTTTGTTTTGCTAATTCAATATCAGAAAGAGAAAGATTGTTAGGAACCAATGCTAAGCTAATTGTACCAAAAGCTTCTACATTAAGCCTATCAAAAACACCAAATACTTTCGTATCGCCAACTGCTTCAAGATAGCTAGGAACTTGAAGATAATATTCTGAACTTTGGACAAAGTTCTGATAATAATTATCTTCTGTAGTTATAAATAATTCAGCAGCCGCCCAATAAAAATAGTCATCATACTTATTAAAACTAGGAGCTCCAATAAAGTAATCTTTAGGCTTAAATAAATCTCGATTTTCATTTGCTGCAAACCATGCTTTTTCCGCTGCCTTCAACAATTCATTAGCAAATACTGGGTCATAATCTTCCCATAATCTTGAAGCCATTGCTGTAACAGCAGCAAAAATTAATGTGGCTTCTGTTGTTGGTGGATGAAGAATTCTCCCGATGTCATTAGGGGGTAGATATATTGTATTAAAGTAATCATCTAGGCCACCATCAAATACCATACCAGCTCTATCATAACCTTCAGGAACTTGCATACTAAGGAGAACTTCTATTTGCCAGCGAGTTTCATTCAAAATATCAGGTACACCATCACCACTTTCTGGTATAAATAAGGACCCATCACCAAGAACGTCTGCTGCATCATCACTATATAATAATCTTTCATACATATTCATTAACATCCAAGCACTAATACCACCATAATCAGTAAATTTAGCAAAATCAAATGTATCATACCATCCGCCTGTTACATCGACTGTATATATTTCATCATATCCCCAAATATCTATAGTTCTCATAAGATCAATTTGGCGATATAATAGTCTTTCAAATTCAGGATTTTCTGCATAAGGCATCTCAATTGGAATTCCACTTCTATTATAATAAAAATATTTTAATGAATCATACATCAGCTCATCATATATATCTGAAGATATCACAAAAGGATAACTTTCAACTAAAGAATTATCTCCATGGATTGGCTCACTTTCAGCATACAATTTATAATTTCTACCTTCTAAATTAAAGTCTGAAAAGTCAATAATATGAACATGTTCAGCAGAATCTCTATCATACCCAAATACTTCAGTCATACCGCTATCTACTACAACTCCACTTTCATTCTCTAACCACCAGTTAAGTGATGAAGTTTCCGCTGCATGCAATGTAGCAATTTTTGGGCTGTTAAATATATAACCTAATTGATTTATTCTAATATCCCTGTTTGCAGGTCTTTTCTTAGGTGGATATCCAGGAAATTCTGAATCATATAAGCTTATTTCATAGAACTTTATAATCGTGCCTGCTGGAGCTGAAGCCAAACTAAATGAGAATTCTATATTCTCCGCTGTTCTTGCTGCTGTAAATGTTTCTCTTATTGTTATTGCCCTATTAGCTTCAAGAGATAAGTAATTCCAACTTTGCTCAAAGTTCCAATCTTCATAATAAGGATCTGACTGATCTCCTATTTTAGGATATATTATACAATCTTCATTTGCTTCAACTCTAAATTCAACAGTATAAGTATGTCCTTCTTCAATAGATAGACTTCTATGTCTAAATTCAATATCCCACCTTTCTCTATCTTTCCCTTGAGGTTCTATAATCTCTATAAGAATACCATCATCATCAAAACTAAAATCTGCTTCTGCTGGAGCTTGTGTAAAAAGATTCCATGGTAAGCTAGAACTTTCATCAAAACTAGTTCTTTTCAATAATTGTCCTGGTTCATATTCCTCTACGATTACCTCAGCAAATATTGTACCTGAAACTAGAAATAAAAGTAGAAGAAAAACATTTAATAATTTCGTATTCATTCTTTGCCTCCCTAATTTTATTTTTATATTTTCCTAACAAAAATTACTGACCTCTTCTATTATTAACGCAATGTTGAGGGTACTCCATAGCACCACCAATTTTGGCATTAAAGTTGCAGTACTAGCGAATCGACTTGCGTTGCACTGTGCCAAGTAACTAGCCTAATTAGGTTGTTATATTAATGTCAAAACAGTAGTGCTCTAGAATAGAATTAGCTTTTTTCCGCGAATGAAGTTATGGCTTCCATGCTTTATACGGTATATTCAACTGCAAAGTTTGAGAATGATAAATTATACTTATATATCGCTATTAAAAATTAATTGCATGATTAAATTATAATCAAGAGAATTAATAACACCATCACTATTTATATCAGCTGCTTGAAATCCTTTTAGAACTGGAAATTCATCTATCATAGTTAATATATATCTACCAAGGATTGTAGCATCAATAGAATTTACAACACCATCTCCATTAACATCTCCAGGTATTATATGATATCGACCATCCATAGACCTTAAAGAAAGATATGAACTTACCCAGGCTAGAGGAGCATTGTATATTATGCAAGATTCATTTGTTGACCAGGATTCTATATGGTCAATATATGTTTTTTGTGCTGGAATTTCACCTAGCACCATACCTGATCCTCTTACTAAAGGATCCTGTACAGCAGAATTTGGGCCACTAGCAAGAATTCCAGCAGGAGCTTTCGGAAATGATGTATCTAGAGAATATGCATATACAGGATGATATGGATTTTTTGTGTGATGCTTTCCATATCCTGTAACATATGCCATTTCCATTGGATTACGTCCCATTATATAATCAAATGCTTCAATAATTGAGTTAAGATATATTTGATCTCCTGTATAATCATAAGCATAAGCTTGAATTATAGATGAATTCAAAATATGAAAATTTGACCTCCGTGGGTACCCATCAATACTTTGACCAAGTACATGTACATATTGCTCCATCGACTTAATTAATGGTCCATATCCTTGTTCCTTTTGAATATTAATAGAATAATTTGCAGCTTCTATAATATTTTGTCTAGCCTCATAAATATCACAATCAGGAAGATTATTAGGTACTAGAGCAAGACTTAAAGTACCTAAGGCCTGAACATTTTCATTAGTAAATTCACCAAAATAAGTCTCATAATGTCTTTCCGTATAATTAGGAACTAAAAGATAATACTCTGAGTTTTGTATAAAATCTCTATATTTATCTTTGCCTGTACTTATAAATAATTCAGCAGCAGCCCAGTAAAATTCGTCCTGTACATCATCTGGGGTAGGACCCAAAAAATCAGTAGGTGGAAATATTTCAGGGTTATCATTTGCTGCTTGCCATGCTCTTTCAGCAGCCTTTAAACATCTCTTAGCAAAAGCAGGATCATAATCTTCCCAAAGTCGAGAGGCAAGAGCAGTTATAGCTGCTAAATTTAGTGTAGCAACAGTTGTTGGAGGTCGAAGGACTCTTTCTTCTTCTGACTCATGTGGATATATAGCTAATCCAGTCCATCTTTCATCCTGTCCTCTATGAAAAGCCATCCCTGCTCGCTCATAGCCTTCAGGAACTTGCATTTCAAGTAGAGCTTCTATTTGCCAACGCGTTTCATTTAAAATATCTGGCACACCATCTTTACTTTCTGGAATATTCATTGTGTCATCAGCAAATATCTCTTCTGAATCATTGCTATATAAAAGCCGTTCATACATATTCATTAAAGTCCATACACTAGTTCCAGCATAAGCTAGATATTTACCGTGGTCACCAGTTGTGTACCAACCACCAGTTACATCTACTTCTAGGTTTATATTATAAGCCCAACTTCCACTTTCATTTTTACTAGTGGTCATAATATCAGGATAATGTCCTGCTGGGCGCGAATATTCTGGTGATTCTGTATAAGGCATTTCAATTGGAATACCACTTCTGTTATAGTAGTAATACTTTAATGAATCATATACTAAATTGTCATAGATATCATTAGCAATATCAAATGGATAACTTTCTACTAATGAATTTTCTCCATATACAGGTTTACTACCTGCATACAATTTGTAATTCCTTCCATAATGTTCAATGTGTGAAAAATCAATTATATGCACATAATCACCAGAATCTTTATCATATCCAAATGGTTCTGTCTTTCCACGTGCAAGTTCAATTCCAGATTCATTTTCTAGCCACCAGTTAACTGCAGTATTAGCTTGTTCTTCTTTAACATTTAAAGTTGCTCGTTTTGGTGTATTCCGATAATCAAATGGATCTTTTATTATATACCCCAATTGATTTGTACGAATATCTCTATAATATGGTCTTGTTTTAGGTGGATGTCCAGTAAACTCTGGGTCATATAGACTTATTTCATGAAATTTAATTGTAGTCCCTGCTGGTGCATCAGCTAAATAAAATGCAAATTCTATGAGATTTACAGTTCTCGTAGCTGTAAATGTTTCATTATGTGTATAAAGCTGATTTGCCTGAAGATTTATTCTTTCCCAATTTTGATTTGGATTCCAATCTTCAAAGTAAGGATAATATTGGTCACCAATTTTAGGATATATCTCCATGTCTCTATCTGCTTCTACAGTAAATGATACTTCATAAGTATGTCCTGATTGTAGAGAAAGATTATCCCTATAACGAAACTGAAGATCCCATATTTCACCATCAGCACCATTTGGGTCTATAATTACTACAACATAGACACCATCTTCTAATCTAAAATCTAACCAAGCTGGTGGATTCTCGTGTACATGCCATGGATATCCTATGCCATCTTCAAAACTAGTTCTTTTTAATAATTGTCCAGGTTCATATTCCTCTACTATAAACTCAGCAAATATCGTACCTGAAACTACAAATACAAAAACAAGAAAAAGAATTAATATTTTTATCTTCATTTTTTACCCCCTTAGATTCCTTATTATTATTTTTTACCCCACTCATAATAAATAAAAAATACTGAAGTATGAATGGGGTTAATAATCGATAAATTATACTTATATATCGCTATTAAAAATTAATTGCATGATTAAATTATAATCAAGAGAATTAATAACACCATCATTATTTATATCAGCTGCTTGAAATCCATTTTCAATTGGAAATTCATCTATCATAGTTAAAATATATCTACCAAGTATTGTAGCATCAATAGAATTTACAACACCATCTCCATTAACATCACCAGGTATTATATAATCACTAGTTGCACGTAAAGAAAGATATGAACTTACCCAGGCTAGAGGAGCATTGTATATTATGCAAGATTCATTTGTTGACCAGGATTCTATATGGTCAATATATGTTTTTTGTGCTGGAATTTCACCTAGCACCATACCTGATCCTCTTACTAAAGGATCCTGTACAGCAGAATTTGGGCCACTAGCAAGAATTCCAGCAGGAGCTTTCGGAAATGATGTATCTAGAGAATATGCATATACAGGATGATATGGATTTTTTGTGTGATGCTTTCCATATCCTGTAACATATGCCATTTCCATTGGATTACGTCCCATTATATAATCAAATGCTTCAATAATTGAGTTAAGATATATTTCATCTCCTGTATAGTCATAAGCATAAGCTTGAATTATAGCAGAATTCAAAATATGGGAATTTGACCCCCATGGGTATCCATCAATACTATGACCAAGTACATATTGCTCCATCGACTTAATTAGTGGTCCATATCCTTGTTCCTTTTGAATATTAATAGAATAATTTGCAGCTTCTATAATATTTTGTCTAGCCTCATAAATATCACAATCAGGAAGATTATTAGGTACTAGAGCAAGACTTAAAGTACCTAAGGCCTGAACATTTTCATTAGTAAATTCACCAAAATAAGTCTCATAATGTCTTTCCGTATAATTAGGAACTAAAAGATAATACTCTGAGTTTTGTATAAAATCTCTATATTTATCTTTGCCTGTACTTATAAATAATTCAGCAGCAGCCCAGTAAAATTCGTCCTGTACATCATCTGGGGTAGGACCCAAAAAATCAGTAGGTGGAAATATTTCAGGGTTATCATTTGCTGCTTGCCATGCTCTTTCAGCAGCCTTTAAACATCTCTTAGCAAAAGCAGGATCATAATCTTCCCAAAGTCGAGAGGCAAGAGCAGTTATAGCTGCTAAATTTAGTGTAGCAACAGTTGTTGGAGGTCGAAGTACTCTTTCTGCAATTGTTTCTGCTTCATGAGGATATATAACTAATCCAGTCCATATCTCATCCTGTCCTCTATGAAAAGCCATCCCTGCTCGCTCATAACCATCAGGAACTTGCATTTTAAGTAGTGCTTCTATTTGCCAGCGAGTTTCATTTAAAATATCTGGCACGCCATCTTTACTTTCTGGGATATTCATAGTGTCATCAGCAAATATCTCTTCAGAGTCATTGCTATATAATAGTCGTTCATACATATTCATTAATTTCCATACACTAGTTCCGCCATAAGCAAGATATTTACCGTGGTCACCAGTTGTGTACCAACCACCACTTACGTCTACTTCTAAGTCCACATTATAAGCCCAATGTCCAGTTTCAGTTTTACTAGTGGTCATAATATCAGGTAAATGTCCTGCTGGGCGCGTATATTCTGGTGATTCTGCATAAGGCATTTCAATTGGAATACCACTTCTGTTATAGTAGTAATACTTTAATGAATCATATACTAAATTGTCATAGATATCATTAGCAATATCAAATGGATAACTTTCTACTAATGAATTTTCTCCATATACAGGTTCACTATCTGCATACAATTTGTAATTGCTTCCATAAATTTCAATGTGTGAAAAATCAATTATATGCACATAATCACCAGAATCATTATCATATCCAAATGGTTCAGTCTTTCCACGTGCAAGTTCAATTCCATATTCATTTTCTAACCACCAATTAACTGCTGTATTAGCTTGTTCTTCTTTAACATTCAAAGTTGCTCTTTTTCTATTATTTATCATATATCCCAACTGATTTACACGAATATCTCTATAATACGGTCTTGTTTTAGGTGGATGTCCAGGAAAATCTGGGTCAAATAAACTTATTTCATGAAATTTAATTGTAGTCCCTGCTGGTGCACTAGCTAAATAAAACGCAAATTCTATGAGATTTACAGTTCTCGTAGCTGTAAATGTTTCATTATGTGTATAAAGCTGATTTGCCTGAAGATTTATTCTTTCCCAATTTTGATTTGGATTCCAATCTTCAAAGTAAGGATAATATTGGTCACCAATTTTAGGATATATCTCCATGTCTCTATCTGCTTCTACAGTAAATGATACTTCATAAGTATGTCCTGATTGTAGAGAAAGATTATCCCTATAACGAAACTGAAGATCCCATATTTCACCATCAGCACCATTTGGGTCTATAATTACTACAACATAGACACCATCTTCTAATCTAAAATCTAACCAAGCTGGTGGATTCTCGTGTACATGCCATGGATATCCTATGCCATCTTCAAAACTAGTTCTTTTTAATAATTGTCCAGGTTCATATTCCTCTACTATAAACTCAGCAAATATCGTACCTGAAACTACAAATACAAAAACAAGAAAAAGAATTAATATTTTTGTCGTCATTTTTTTACCCCCTTAGATTACTTATTATTATTTTTTATCCCACTCATATTCAATAGAAAAATACTGAAGTATGAATGGGGTTAATAATCGATAAATAATACCTTAAATATCCCTATTAAAAATTACTTGCATGATTAAATTATAATCAAGAGAATTAATAACACCATCATTATTTATATCAGCTGCTTGAAATCCATTTTCAATTGGAAATTCATCAATCATAGTTAAAATATATCTACCAAGGATTGTAGCATCAATAGAATTTACAACTCCATCTCCATTTACATCACCAGGTATTACTCGATCAATTTCGTTATTACCATTTAAAGACAGATAAGAACTTACCCAGGCAAGAGTAGCATTTAAAATAGTAGAACAAGTATTATTCGTTCTAGCTTCGATATAGTCTAGATATCTTCTCTGTGCCGGGATTTCATCTTGGAATCTAAAATAACTATGATATTCATACAATTTAGAACTTGGTCCACTCACAAGTATTCCAGGCGGTGGTTTTGGAAAAGATGAATCTAATTGATTAGAAAATATATTATGATAAGGATTTTCTACAAAATTACTACCATAAGACGTTACATATACTTTTTCCATAGCATTACGACCTAAAATATAATCAAAGCCTTTTATTATGGAATTTAAGTATTTATCATCATCAGTAAAATCATAAGCATAGGCTTGAAGTAAAGCTAAGTTAAGAGCATATAAATTTGAATAAAATGGATATCCGTCTACCCAATCTCCCAGATTATTATAACTAAAACCAATAAGAGTTGTTCTAATTAATGGGTCGTAGCCTTGTTCTTCTTGAATATAAATAGAATAATCCGCAGAATAAATTATATTTTCTCTTGCTTTTAAAATATCTTCTTCTGGAAGACCATTTGGTACAAGCACCAAACTTATTGTTCCTAATGCCGATACATCCCTTGGGTTGAACAAACCATATACATATTCTTTAGTACCTATTCTATTCGAGGCACGTAAATAATACCAGGAGTTTTGGACAAAGTTTTTATACTCTTCTTTTCCTGTCGTTAGAAATAATTCAGCTGCTGCCCAATAACAATAACCATAATGAAAATGCTCTGGCTCATAAATATAATATGGTGCAAAAATTATGGGATTTACAGAACTTGCTAACCATGCCTTTTCAGCTGCCTGCAGCAATTCATTAGCAAAAACCGAATCATAATCTTGCCATAATCTAGAGGCCATTGCTGCAGTTGCAGCAAAGTACAGAGTAACATCTGTAGTTGGAGGTTTAAGAATACGATTAGTAATTAATTCAGCCTCATGTGGATATATGGCGAGTCCAGTCCAAATGTCATCACTTCCACTAAAAAAAACCATACCTTCTCGATCATAACCTTCAGGTACTTGCATACTCATAAGTGCTTCCATTTGCCAGCGAACTTCATTTAAAATATCTGGAATACCATCTCCACTTTCCGGAATATTCATAGTATTGTCACTAATTAAATCAACAGAGTTTTCTTTATACAACATTCTTTCATACATATTCATAAGAATCCATGCGCTTATAGCTCCATATCTAGGATGCTTAGCATTATTTCCAATTTCATACCAACCGCCTGTAGCATCAACAGTAAATTCTTCGTGATAAGACCAAGAATCTCTTGTATTTGTACAAATTTCTAACAAATCAGGTAAATTTGATGCAGGGCGTTCAAATTGAGGATTTTCAGCATAAGGCATTTCAATTGGAATACCACTTCTATGATAATAAAAATATTTTAAGGCATCATATGTTAATTGATCGTAAATATCATTACTGATTGTAAATGGATAACTTTCTACAAGTGATTTCTCATTATAAACCGGTTTACTATCTGCATACAATACATAATTTTCTCCTTCTAGATTGTAAAAACTAAAATCAATAATATGTATATGTTCATTAGATTGACAATCGTATCCAAATACTTCGCTTATACCATTTGTAACTCTAACACCATTTTCATTTTTTAGCCACCAATTAACAGGATGTGTTTCCATTGCGTTTAAAGTAGCTCTCTTAATTCCATTAGTGAAATATCCTATTTGATTTACTCTTATGTCTCTTTTTAAAGGTTTTGTTTTAGCTTGATAACCTGGAAATTCTGGGTTATAAAGACTCAATTCATAAAATTTAATTCTTCTACCAGTAGATATTCTAAAAGAAAACTCAACATTTTCATAAGTTTTTTCTGCTACAAAGTTGTTTTCAATTGTTACAATTTCATTTTCTTTAAGTTCAATACCTCCAGGATTCCAATAATCATAGAATGGCGGACTTTGTTTTCCAATTCTAGGGTATATTGTTAAATCAGACTCTGCTTCTACTGTAAATCTTACTGTATAGGTATGACCTTCTTCAAGAGTAAGATTACTATGCCTAAAATAAAGGTCACAATCAGATCTAAATCTATTTTCTATAGCAAAGAAATCAAAAGAAACAAAATAATCTGGTCCGTATCGACAAGAACCGCATCGACAAGAAACAAAGGTATGCCACGGAAAACCTTTACCGTCTACAAAGTTACTTCTTCTTAATAATTGACCTGCTTCATATTCTTGAATAATAATTTCTGCTGAGATTACGATATTTATAGTTATAAGCATAATAAAAATCACAATTAAAATAAAAAGCATTTTTCCTCTCATTATTTCCCCTCCCAAGATTATACTTATAAATTATTCTTTTGATAACACCCTCCTTTATTCTTCTTAAGAAAATATAGAATTATAAGTTAAAATATTAACTCCATCGTGATCAAGAATATTTACTTAAAGGATTGTTTTTTGTTTGCAAAGAGATTTTTAAATTTACTTAAAAGTTATAATCTTAGATTCCGAAAGTAAATGATATATGAAGGTATGATATTAACAAAGTTTTATTTATAATTTTGTGTGGGTTTAATAAAGATTGCGGAAGTTCATGAAGTGTAAAAATAATTTATTTGTTTAGAATTTTTGTATAATCAAACATCATAAAATTTACAAATTTTAGAAAATTTCATTATATTTATACTATTCGCTATACCTAATAAAATTCCTTCTTTTTTTAAAATTTTTTCCAAAAAAATATTATTGCATCATTAAATTCGTTTGAATTATCTTGATTGGCAATGTGATGGGCATTTTTAATAACTGGAAGTTGATGATTATCGCTTTCATCACACCATTTCTTAGACAGTTTCTTTATAAAGGCAAGGTCATGATCACCGTATGATATTAGTTTGGGCTTACGATTTTTAAATTACACTAACTTAAGGATTATAAGACATATATTTTAATTAAAGATACCTTTATTTCCATACAAAGCAGATAAATTATACTTAATATTCAAAAATATATAATTTAAATAAGACTCGTCCTATAGAAAGCCATAAATGATTTGTTAAGATTATATTGTTCTTAGTAAACGGTGCAATAGCTACTTCGTTAAGTAAATCTGTTTTTATAATTTTACCTTTGTAAATATTATCAGCTGTCTTATAAGCCCTTGACAAAGTACTGGTGTAACATACTCCCCATTCTTTAGGATTGAAATTACAAATTGTATTGTGTTTTATATCAAATTCATCATATTTTTTTATCCATTCCTTGAACTCATTTGAAGTCATTAGAAATTTACTACTATCAACGACTTTAAAATGTCTTATTATACCTATTTTCATATCTATCCTCCAAAAACAATATATTTATTCATTGAAATACAGAAAATTACTCACAGTCCAATTTTACTAAACGGTCTTAATTAAAATCATAGTAGTAGATCCAAATAATTATATTTTTTAATAATTTTTCTGCAATACGTAAATGAGCTATTCAGGTTGCCATTATATATTTCTCCTTTCATAAAAATCATAATATAGTTTAAATATTTTTATCGGTAAGAAATTATGTATTTAATATTAAATAATATGAAGAAACCAATTAATCTTAATATGTAATTTAAGCTATAATTTAATTTGCATCTTCCTTCATATGTCTTTATAATAATAATTAAAAGATTAGTATTTATTTCATATAATATTTAAAAGGGAGATTATCACATGTTAGATCAGAAAAAATTTAATGAACTAAAATCTTATTTTGATAATTATACTAAGAGATTTTACAACAATGAAGATGATCAAAAAGCAATAGATTTAAAATATCACCATAGTTATAGGGTATATGAAAATATAAACAAGCTGGCTAATAATATTGGATTAGCAGAAAAAGAAATAGTGATTGCAAATGTTATTGGCCTATTTCATGATTTAGGCAGATTTGAGCAATACAAAAAATACAAAACTTTTTCTGACAGTATATCAATTAATCATGCTGAATTATCTGTGGAAATCTTAAAAGAAAAAAATATTTTTCATAATCTTAATAAAGGATCACAGAATATTATTTATCAAGCAATTCTCCATCATAATAAAATAGATATACCTGAAAATTTATCTGAAGAAGAACTCTTGTTTTCTAAACTTATTCGGGATGCTGACAAACTAGATATCTGGAATATTTTTGCTGAAAGATATCACAGACAGGAGAATAATGATAAAATTAATCTTAATCTTACAGAAGAAGGTATTATAAGTCCAGAAATACTTCAACTTATCCTTGAAGAAAAAACTGTAAAATATTCAAGTCTTAAAACAATAGATGATTTTAAAATAGTACAAATGGGTTGGATTTATAACTTGAATTTTAAAGAAAGTTTTATCATAGTTAAAAAACGACAATATATCGAGAAAATATACCATAGCATCAAGTCGAAAGAAGCTAAGAAAGTATTTGACAATATAAATGAATATATGTACAAAAAAATAAGTGATTAGTTGGTAAAATATGTATTTATTTAATTTTATATATTAAGATTTAATATTTTATTTATATATTGTGCTACACCATCATTTTCATTTGAATCTATAATCTCATCTGCAAGTTCTAATACTTGTAGTTGGGCATTTTCAACTGCAATACTTTTGCCTGCCTGGTAAAACATAGCTAAATCATTTAAATTGTCGCCAAAGACAGTTATATCTTTAGTATTACAAGCAATTAACTCAGACCACAATTTAATACCCTCTTCTTTGTTTGATTTTGGATGAGTGATTTCCAGAAAATAATGATCTTTAATATAATTATCTCTCATAAAGTGGATATGTACTTGATCAGTAAAAATTTCTTTTATCTTTTTCTTTAAGGGCTCAAGTTCATCAAATAATCCTATATAAGTAATTATCAAGGTTCTATATTGATCAGTGCTGATTAATTTCTCAATTTCTTTAAATCTCTTGTCATTTGGACGACTTTTATAAAACTCTTTATATCCAAACTTCACTAATTTTTCATGTAATACCCGTTCTCTGTTATCAAGATCAAGACAAAATAACATTGGAGTTAAATTAATTGTTTTACCTATTTCTATTATATTATTAACTATTTCAGAATCAAGCCAGTATCCATCTATCATTGTTTTTTTAATTGGATCATATATTAATGCACCATTATATAGTACCAGTGGATATTTCCAGAGAATAGCTGAAGCAACCTTATTTGAGGAAACATAACCACGAGCAGTAGCGAAACTAATAACAAAATCATTTTCAATTGCAGTTGAAATTACATCAATAGTATATTTTGAAAGTGATGCATCATTTCTTAATAAAGTCCCATCTAAATCAGTTAGAAAATAATTTTTCACTATTATAAAAACCTCCATCTCTTTGCTCTATAAGTAAAGCCCCTCTTGTTTTTTGATAATAAGATTTATAAGCAAGTTTACCTCTAATTAGCTATACTAGATCATTCAGTATCTACTGTTGAAAATTGTACTGCCATATATATAGCAATGTATAAACTAACTATTTGTATATCCTGTATTCTATACAGTGATATGAATTTCCTCCTAAACCTGTTTCATCATATTCTTTTTCTATTTTACCTCCAAGTGATTCTGGTATTTTCCGGCTAGCTATATTTTTTTCAGCTACAGGATATAGAATATATTTATAATCTATATTTTTATCTGCCCATTTCTTAAGTTCAGTAATAGCTTCTATTCCATATCCCATTCCATGAGCAGATTTTTTTAACCAGATTCCAAACTCGGGTGTCTTTGTATTGATATTATGAAGACCTGCACATCCTAAGAACTCCAGGGTATCTTTTTTTAAAATCACCAATTGTAGATTACTGCCACCTTTTAAGCTTTTTATGGAATTTATTATAAATAATTCTGTTTCAGAAATTTCTTTAGCTGGTGCAGGATACATATAAGTAGTTATTTCTTTAGAAAATTCTTTAAATATATTATCTTTATATTCCATAGAGATTGGTACTAATATTAGTCTTTTACTTTCGAGTTTTATATTAAGTAGATTTTTATTTTCTATTCCCATTTTTTCTTCACCTCAAGTTCTAAATAATACTTAATAATTCCTTTAAATGATTGATCTTATAATCAGGCTTTATACCATCGAGATCCCATTCTCTAAATCCTTCCATCCAAGCAGTATTAAGACCAGCATTACTTGCTCCTTTTATATCACAGAAAGGATTATCGCCAATATAAATTGCATTTTTTGCATTAACATTTAACTTTTTCAAAACCATATTAAATATCCTGATATCAGGTTTTTTAATTCCAATTTCATCTGAAACAATTATTGTTTCAAAAAAGCTTCTTACACCAATTTCATCTATTTTAGCATTTTGCATTCTAACAGAACCATTTGTTATCATTCCTAATTTCATTCCATTCTTCTTTAAAGTTTCTAATACTTCAATTGCATCCATCCATTAAAGTTGTGCATTTAGGAAATTGATTATTCCAAAATTCAAGTAGTTCATCTAAGTTAGCTTTCTTTTTCCATTTCAAATTACTAAGCAATTCATTATATATTTCTATCTTACTTCTATAACCATCCTCATCTGCTTTTTCAATATACTCTATAAGTTCTTTTCTATTATTTTCAATCATTATATATTTGTCTATAAAACTATTAGTGTATTTTCTAAAAGCAAGCCTCCTATTGTTGAGAGTATTATCTAAATCAAATATAACAGCTTCTAAACTCATATTTCTCCTTTCTATTAAGTAAAATTATACTTTCCTACAAATAAGTTCGCCTTTTCCAATAGGTACCACCATTGCATCAACTCTTTCATCATTTTCTGCTTTATTAATTACTTTCTTTAGTTTATCATAATGATTGATAGCATTATCAGCTATTAATAAACCACCTTGAGCTAATCTTGGAACTATCAGGTCATAACATTGCTCATAAACTTCTTTCTCTGCATCTAAAAAAGCAAAGGAAATATTGTCAATTTCTTCTAAGTTTTCAAGAGCATCACCTGCAATAAGTTCTATATACTCTTCTACTTCTGCACTTGCCAATGTCTCTTCAGCTAGTTTTACTTTTTCAGGCAAAATTTCAAATGTCTTAAGTTTTATATTCCTGTCCATACAGGCTAAAGAGATCCACAAAGAGGAATAGCCAGCGCTTGTTCCAATTTCAACGAACTCTCCTTCAGGACAATTAGCAGCCATAAGAGCTAGGAATTTTCCTGTTTCAGGTGGTATTTGCCTAAGTCTTTTCAAGCGTGTAGTACCATCTTCTCTATCCTGTTTATCAATTTTTTCTAGATAAGCCATTCTCTCTTTCATTTCTATTGAAATATTATTAAACATAATTAATGCCCCTTTCAATTAATAAATATATTCTACCTCTTTTTAAAAGTAGTATCTTTATTTACTAGCATATTCAATAGGTAAATCAAACCTAGCGCTCCATTCGATCCAGGAACCATCATAATTTTTGACATTTTCATATCCAAGTAATTCATATAATACAAAAGTTGTATAAGCTGAACGTACTCCCGATTGACAGTAACTAATTATTTCTTTTTCCGGTATAACCCCAATATTTGAATAAATATCATTTATTTCTTCAGCTGTTTTTAAAGTATTATCATCATTTAATACATCGCTCCACTCTAGAAAATATGAACCAGGAATTTTTCCAGAGCGTGAACCCATATCGCTTTGTCCTAAATATTCTTCTCTTGTACGTGTATCTATAATAATTATATCCTCATCTTTAATTGCTTCTATAACATCACTAAGTTCTGCTAAAAGTGAGTATGAAATATTATTAGTATCAATTATATATTCTGTTTTTTCACGAGACATTATTGTTTGGCTAATAGGGAAATTATTATTTTGCCAATATTCTATTCCGCCATCTAAAATACGTATATCTTTATGACCATATATTTTAAGAACCCACCACATACGAGGTGCATCAGGTCCCCTACCATTACTATAAATTATTATTATGTCATCATTACTTATTCCTTTTTCACTTAATACTTGCTCCATTTGTTCCACAGAAGCTTTCATCATTGGATATTCATGATCAACATCTATTATATCGCTACGCCAAAAATTTACTGCACCAGGAATATGAGCTGAAAGATAGTTTTCATTAGTTCTAAAATCTATTATTATTATATTCTCATCATTTAATATTCTTTGCAATTCCGTTGGTGAAATTAAAGAATCTGTATTAATATATCCTCTATCTTCAATATTAATATAATTTTCAAAAACCTTGCCTTGAAATGCTAAAGAAAGTAAAGAAGTAGTAAGAAGAAAAACTAGCACTAACATAAAAAGATATTTTCTTAAAATATTCATGAATCTTGTCCTCCCTTTTAAGACTTATATTATATAAAAATTTTTTAATGAAATTACTTATTTAATTCCTATTATAATATCTTACCATAAATTACAATACATCTACAAGAAATAACTATTATATTTGTGATGAGATAAGAATTGATATATTAATTTAATTTGAATAATAAGACTTTTTAAAGCAGAAACTAAAAAAAAGAAAGGTGATATAATATGATAAAAATAAAAGATAAATATATACTTGGAATTATAGTTAGTATTATCGCTAATTTTATTCGTAATATATTCAACAGTATTTTTTATATGCTAAATATAAATCAGTACTTACCTCGTCAACTTGCAGCTGCTACATTTATACCAGCTGATATGGTAGATACTCGCGGGGGAATGATAATCGGAATTTTTGCAGATTACGGTGTAGCTATATTTATAGGTATTTTTATAGTCTATTTATTATACTACATAGGTATAGAATTCAATTTAATCAAAGGGATATCTGTGGGAATTTTTTTTTGGATAAATCTTTTTGGTATGATGCTAAAGTATAATTTAAGTGATATAAATCCTACTGATATAAATACAAATCTAATCTTTCTAGTAAATCATATATTATTAGGAGCTCTTATAGCATGGCTGGCTGTCAAATTGGGTAAAGATCTCTTAAGCAAATAAAATATCGAATTAATAATTAACTATTAGTAAGAAATCACCTTCTTTTTATAAAATAATTTATTATTACTAAAAAAGTTCATAACCTTATAAGATTATGAACTAATTATAATTTATTATATTTATTTTTTTCGATATACTATAACTTCTAAGAGATTATCTTCATAATATATTTCTGCATTGTCTGTCATCATTCCTACTAGTGTTAACTCTTGATATTGATTATTTTCTCCAGCTAATTCCCAATAATATTCTTCTACCTGAGTTTGTCTTGGAGTGTTTAAGTCATCTAATGCTTCTAAAAAATCAGTAGGCATATCTTTAATATAGGCTTCTAGTGATATTGTTACTTCATCGTTTCTATCTTTAATATTAATATCCATCTCTGTTGCCCCTGCTTTAAAGAAAAATGCAGTAAGCTCACTAACCAATTTAATAGTTTTTTGAGAATTCCTCATAAATTAGACCTCCTTAAAGGCAGTAATAATAGGAACTAATATGGCTGCTAACAAACCTCCTGAAAAACCATTATTATACAAATTCATGCCTCCATGTAAATATCCAACATTCATAACCATTGACATGTGAAGAAAACCAGCCAATATACCCATTTTCCAGCCAAAAACACCTGCAATTGGTGCTAGAGTAGTTCCAAATAAAGCAGCTAATAAAGCACCTGTTGCATTTATGTCCCAAATCTGTAATGTTGAAGCTATATAAACTCCAATAAAAATAGGAATTATATTCTTAATGTGCTTTCCAAAAGCACCAAATGCAACAACTGTAAATATACCACCAATAATTGGACCATTTAATTGACCTTCTACTAGCAGTATATACAAAGTACTTGCCAATCCTAGAAGACCCATATTAATAAAAGTTATACCAAATCCTTCAGTAATAACAAAATCATCTACTAAACGTCCAGTATGTTTTAATAATCCCTTATAACCACTATTAAATAAATATCCTACAATAATCATTGACAGAAATAATATTGATAGATAAATACTCAAAATATTATTATAACCTTCAGCTATTACTAGTGTTTGAGGATTCTCAACTCCAAAAGATCTAAATATAGCCATAAAGAAAGATCCTGCCATTCCAGCTGTAAACCCTATATTATAAATATTAAACCCCTGATGGAATTTAATAAAATGATTTGCTAATGATGGCAAAATAATACCAGCAATAATTCCTACTATATTACCTAATATAAGTCCATAAAAAAGATTTATACCAAGCCCGAAACTTAGCTGACTTACCATAGGCCCTAGTGCAGTTCCGAATAAAGCAACTAAAATAAACTTTCTATAATTTTCTTTTTGTATTCTTGAAAAAATGTAAATACCAAGTAAAATTGACCAGATATTATAAATATTTTTTCCAAAAAATGCAAACCCTCCTACAGTTAATATTGCAGCTATTACTGTACCATTCATAGTAACTTTATTGAGTTTAGTAATCGTAATTGAAATAATCATTAATAATCCAGAATTAAATAGAGCAGCTCCCAAATTGCCAACTACCATATAGTCCGTTACCAAAATACTAGGGGCAATTGTAATAGCTCTCATTCCAGCAAATATTTCATAAGGAC
This sequence comes from Halanaerobiaceae bacterium ANBcell28, assembly GCA_037623315.1. GTDB lineage: Bacteria > Bacillota > Halanaerobiia > Halanaerobiales > DTU029 > JBBJJH01. The sequence goes on along the minus strand of JBBJJH010000007.1, from coordinate 34,892 downwards.
TATTAAAATATAGAGATGAAACTAAGATAAGTATTGCATATACTAACATTACAGAATACTTATTTTTTTCATTTGCTTCTAATATCTTTCCCCGTGCTATGTCTTTTGCTACTGAGTTCCCTTTTAAACTTACTGAATTTTCTATGTTCATATTGTTACTCCTTAAACTAGTATATATTAATAAATGTCAACTCAGTATATTATAACAAAAGTATTAGTATTTTTAAAGACATTTAAGTAAAAAAGATATTTTTATTTATTTATTTCTGATAATGTATCTAAAATTTCAACATGTAATAAAATAAATTGATTAATAAACCTATAAACAAAATAATCTCATTTTGATTATTCTAATGTTAATTCTGGAAAGGCATGGTTTAAAGAAATATTAAAATATAAGTATAACTTTCGATATTCTATTTACAGAATTTAATAAATTAATATTCTGCAAAAAAAGACTTTAAACTGATGCCAAATTTTTCAGCTATTTCTTTTAGACCATCTTCTATTTCTAATCTAGTAAAATCATTTTTTTCTAGGTAATCATCATCAAAATTATTTAAACGAGTATAAAAATCTATGGCTAAGTCTAAAAATTTAGTATTCTCCCTATCTAATTTTTGAAATAATAGATTTTCAGCTTTGTTTATTTCATCTTGATTAAGTAATTTCAGTAATTCTTTATATAAATAATCCGTTTCAGTGTAATCTTCTTGATCTTTTGGTAATACATAATCTACATTATCTTTTTTTAAAAAAAGCGCAAGAAACTTAGCAAGGTCTTTAATCATACGCATAATAAAATCATGTTCAAACATATCTATCCACCAACTTTAATTTCTATAAGAAAATAGAACGAAATAAAACAATTAAATTAACAATTTTTACTCACACATTCAAATTTAATAATATTTCATCTAAAGATTGCTCAATACTTTTATTTGAGCAATCTACTATTATATCTGCATATCTCTCATACAAAGGAATTCTTTCGTTATAGACATCTTTAAGATTATAGCCCTTTTTCATTGCAATTCCTCTTGAATTGATATTATTGATTCTTTTTTTAATTTCTTCAAAAGATACATATAAATATATTATCTTAGCATTTGACTTTAATGATTCCATAGTTACTGGGGAATATACAACACTTCCCCCAGTAGCTATAACAGCGTTATCTTTCTTCAAATTAGAAACTACTTTTTCTTCTATCTTTAAAAAGGCTTCTACCCCAACTTGATATATAATATCTTGTAATAATCTAGCTTCAGCTTTTTGAATAATAATATCTGTATCTATAAACTCCAAAGCTAATGATTTGGCAAGTAAGACTCCCAAAGTGCTTTTACCTGCTCCTGACATTCCTATAAGAACTAAATTCATATTTTACCCCTCAACAATTAATAATTTGTATATCTCTTAACATAAAGCTTATCTTAGTTTTCCTTCAAAATTATTTCAAATCCAAACTTAGCTTAACTTCTTCTATTGTATCAGAGGCTATTTCAATTGCTTTTTCTTTTCCTTGCTCCAATATACTATTAAGATATGATTCTTCTTTTATAATTTCATTATATTTGGCTTGAATTGGTTTTAAGCTTTCAACAACTTCAAGTTAATCTTTCTTTACTTTCCCGTAATTAGCTCCTTCAATAGTGTTATTCAATATCTTCTCTTGATTTCTTAGTTAAAATTTCATAGAGTACTAATATATTTTTAATTCCTGGTGAAGCATATTCAAATCTAGTTTCTTTATTAGAATCTGTAGTTGCTTTCATAATTGTATCTTTAATCATAATCATATCTGGAGAGTCTGAAAGACCTGAAAAGACCCGTTTTTTCTTTGATTTTGATCTTACTTTAAAACCTCCATATTTTCTTAATTATTGTAATTTTATCTTCAAATGATTGGCTTTGTCAAGTTAAATATATAATTATTCTTTTATCATTGCATATTGTTGTATTCCAAGATCAGGTACAGTATCTTCAGAAAGCAATTTAAAACCAATTTTTTCATATATTTCAACATTAGTTTAGCCATGGGTTTCTAAATAAGTCGCTTGTTCTTTGTTCGCTGCCATTTCTAATATAGGATTTAATAATTTTTTTCCATAACCCTGTCCTTGTTTATCTGGATCAACTCCTAGAAGAATAATATATTGATGATCTTTTTTGACATGTTTTTTATGTATATTTTCTGTAAAACTTTCATATTCTGAAAATCTTTTCCCTACATCTGCCCCTAATTTAGAAAGAGATAAACCACCAGCCCTAAGAGTTCTATAGAAAGTAAACTTATAATCTCTATAATCTGAGAATAGTATTATTCCTTCAATATCAGCTGAATTGGCATATACTTGCCCATAAAGAACGCCATATTTTATTAAGAATTTAAGTACTTTATTCATATTTTCTTCATTATGTTTATTTCCTAAGATATATTTAAACAACGGATAATCATAAAAAGCCCTGGACATAAGCTCAGCGCTATGGGCAATATCCTTCTTTTCTAGCTTGTATAACTCATTTAAATTCATACTAAACACCTCATTTGGATTTCAAAATGCATTTTTATAATGTTTTAAATTACCCTTTCCATTAGACACTTCAATACATATCACATCAAATCTTATTTTTTTATTATTAGAATTCTTCATTAAGTAATAGTTTGCTACTGTTCTTATCTTTGTCTGTTTTCTTATATCGACAGCAAGCTCAGGAGAACCATATTTCTTGCTTTTCCTGAGCTTTACTTCTACAAATATTAGATATTCATTTTTTTCAGCTATTATATCAATTTCTCCTCTAGAATATCTAAAGTTACGTTTAATTATCTTATACGATTGTTTTTTTAGATATTCTATAGCTTTATCTTCTCCCCATTCTCCCAACTCTCTATTATTCATTTCAATCTCTCATCCCCTAAAAATAAATAAGATAATCATTTATCTAAAATAATATATAATTAAATAACATCATTGTCCCCGCTATCATCTGAAGAATCATTAAAATCTGCAGTCTTATCTGCAAAGTCAATTAATGATTCCTGAACTTTTTTATGTACTATTGCAAGATTTTCTCCCATCATCAACTCTATAGCTTCATCTATATCTTTAACTGCATAAATATTAAATTCACCTTTAGCAACTGCTTCTAGAACTTCATCTTCTAGCATCAAATTATCCATATTTTGCAATGGAATCACAACCCCTTGATTAGAATTAAGTCCAAGTTCTTTGCAGACTTTAAAATATCCTTCTATTTTTTCATTAACTCCACCAATAGGCTGTACTTTACCTTTTTGATTCATTGATCCTGTTATTGCTAAAGTCTGTTTAACTGGTATTTTAGAAATAGACGAAAGAAGAGCAATTAACTCAGCACAGGATGCACTATCTCCATCAATTCCAACATAATTTTGTTCAAATGCTAAACTAGCAGATAGACTAAGGGGTTTATCTTGGGCATATTTTCCACCAAGATATGCAGATAAAATCATAACAGCTTTATTGTGAATATTACCGCTCATTTTTGCTTCTCTTTCTATATTAATAACACCTTCTTGACCTAAATAAGTTCTTGCTGTAACTCGTGAAGGTCTACCAAAGCTATATTCACCAGTTCTATATACTGATAAAGCATTAATTTGTCCTATTTCTTCCCCTTCTACATCTATAAGAATATGTCCCTTATTAATCATTTCCTGTATTTTTTCTTCAATTAAGTTAGCCCTCATATATTTTTCTTTAATTGCTTTTAGAACATCTTCTGCTTCTACAAATTTATTATCATTCATCTCAGACCAGGCATTTGCTTCAAAGAGAATTTCCAGAATTTCATTGAATTTAGTTGATAATTTTTCTTTTTTATCTGTAATTCTACTGCTATAATCTATCACTTTTGCTATAGCTTCAGCAGTAAAATGCTTTATATTTTCACGTTTAATAACAGATGCAATAAATGAAGAAAATTTATTTAAATTTTCTTTATCTCGTTTCATTTCTATATCAAAATCTGCTTTAATTTTAAACAATTTTTTAAATTCTTCATCATAATAATAAAGCAACTGATATATCCAGGGGTTTCCAATTAATATTATTTTTAAATTAATAGGTATAGCTTTAGGTTTTAAGGTTGTTGTTGGAATTGCTCTATATTGTTCTCCTATGTTCTCTATTATAGTTTCCTGATTTAGTAGTGTTCTTTTTAATGTTTCCCAGGCAAAAGGTTTTTGCAATACATCTCTGGCATTTAAAATAAGGTACCCTCCATTTGCTCTATGTATTGCTCCACTTTTAATCATTGTAAAGTCAGTTGTAATCGCACCAAACTGGCTTTTTCCTTCAATTTTACCAAACAAATTATAATAAGTAGGATTTGACTCTACAATAACTGGAGCTCCTTTAGTATTTTTATTATTAACAAATAGGTTTACTTGATATCTATTCAAAAACGATTCATCTTTTCCCTGTTGTAATGCCATCAAAAAATTATTTTGAGTATTTTTTTCTGCAAACTTTTCAATATTTTCTATTAAATTCTGTTTCACATCTTGAAAGTAAGAAATAACATCATCACAACACTTATATTTCCCTTTCAAATTATCAAATATTGGGTTAATAATTGATAATCCAATTTTTTTATCTAGCTTATCAAGTTCTTCTTGAGTTTCTAACTTTAGATTTCTAATCATTCTTCTTAGTTTATCTATTTTTTCTTGTATTTCAAGATTTTTTTCCTTAATTCTTTTTCTATCTTCTTCAGCCATTTCTTGAAATTCTTCCTTACTTATAGGATTGCCTTCCTTATTTATTGGAATTGGTTTTGGCATAGTACCTTGTGCTGAATGTTGTAATATAAAGCCTTCTTCTCTTATTTCATTTTCTAAATCCTCAATATATTTATTTGATTCTTCCTGAAGTTCAGTCATAAGACTGCTCTTTTTGTTTTCGTGCTCCTCGCTTTCCAACGCCTTTGGAATTTCTTCTTCTAATTCTTCAATTACAGATTTCATATCTTTTTTAAACTCTTCACCAAGACCAGATGGTAGAATTAATACATTAGGTTTGGATTTTTCTTTAAAATTATAAACATATGCTAAATCATCTGGAACTTCTTTTTTTTCTGATTTCTTTTTGGCTATAGTTTTGGCATATGTAGTTTTACCTGTCCCTGTACTTCCACAAATGAAGATATTATAACCTTCCTGTTTTAGTCTTAGCCCTAAATCAATTGCGTTAACAGCTCTCTCCTGACCTATAATCCCCTGCTCTAATGCCTCAATTTCTTCTGTTGTTTTGAATTCCAAATTTTCTGGATTACATTTCGCTTTTAAATCTTCTATTTTAAGTTTCATTTAACTTATCTCCTCTCCTTGAGTTTAACATCATTCTAGAAAAAGTATAATGTTTTATATTAGAACTAATTATCAAATATTTTTTCTTGATGCATAGTATTGGTCTTTAAATGTAAGTCCCTTTGCGGATATGGAATACTAATATTATTTTCCTTTAGAACATCCCAAATTTTTAGCATCACATCACTTTTGACATTAGCAACACCATTTTGTGGATCACTTATCCAGAATCTTAGTACTAAATCTATTGAACTATCAGCAAATTCTTCTACTAGACACCTAGGGGGTATATCCTTATTAATGCGATTAATATCTTTAACTGCTTCTTCAATTAAGTCAATTACTTTTGACGGATCTGATTCATAAGATATTCCTATAGGGACATCTATTCGAACTTTTTTATCACTATAAGACCAATTAACTACAGTTTGTGTAATAAAATCTTCATTTGGAATTAAGTACTCTTTACCACTTCTAGTAACCAAAGAAACAAATCTTGTGTCAAGTGAATTAATATATCCATAAGTATCATTTATTTCAATTATATCTCCTGGTTTTACAGATTTATCTAGAATAATTATGATACCACTTACAAAGTTAGAAACTACCTTCTGTAAACCAAATCCAAGACCAACACCCAATGTACCACCTAGAAAAGCAAAAGCAGTTAAATCGATCCCTAAATTACTTAAAGCAATTAGTCCAACTATTGTCATTAAAATAATCCTAATAAATTTTTTAAATAATACTCTGGCTGAAGGTGTAAGAGTTCTTATTTTGTTTACTCGTGTTTCTAAAAATGAAGCAATTTTATCTGCTAAAAACGCCAGTATTGAGAATATGATAAGTGTATTTATCAAATTTAAAGCTGAAATATTATAAGCACCAGTACTTAACTCAATCGTATCTAAAACTTGTATAATACTATCATAAATCTCTAATATTTTTAAGACAGCTATTATCCAAATAATGATCGCAATGAAACGAGATACAAATATATTCTTTATAAAAGAGGAAATAATTTTTATAATAACCCAGGCATTTAGTATATGTCCAACAATCATTACAATTTGAAATGGCCAATTTAAATTTAAAGCCAGAAGAATATAGAACCAGACAATTAAAATAGCAACTATTGGCCAGAGTAATTTATTAATTTCTTTTACTATGTTTTCTTTGGAAATAATTTTTATGTATTTTAAAAACTTCAATAATTTTTCTATAAATAAATGATTACGAAATCTGCCTGAGACATGATAAGATATTATTGCTATAATTATAAGAATTGATACTTGGATTAAATGATATATTGTAAAAAGATTCTCTTTAAACCAGTTTAATATTTCTACTATTTCAATTTCCAATTCTAAATCACTCCTATATTTAATTGATATTAATATTATATTTAGTAATCATCTTTAAATATACTTATATATTAAAATTCTATAATAATTATAAATTTCCTTTGTGTTAATAAAATTAATTATTATTACTTATAAATATATATTTTATATGCATAAGTATTTTTATTAAAATTTTTAAATACATACATAAAGTATAAGTAGGTTAATGTATTGTAATAATATAAAATAGAAAAGTCTACTTATATATTTAAGAAGATAGGAGTATTTAAATGAAAATAAATAGTTTTGCAGAAAAAATGGCTTTATTAGGCAAAGAAGCAGATCAAAAGAGTACGATGATTACTATTGGTGAAAGCTATTCTATATGGAATTTGCTAGATAAAAAATATAGTGCAATAATTACAACTCAAACATTATTAGAACAAGTTAAAGATGAAGAATTTAAGAAAATTATAGCTAATGGCTTGGAGGTATTATTAGATCAAAAAAAAGACTTAGAGAAATTAAGTAAAGAATTTTCAATTATTATGCCTGAAAGACCTCCCGAAGATTCTAATACAAAGATAAATTATGAAACAATTAATGATAGATTCATATATCGCTTACTGATTGAAAGCTTATCTACATCTATGTTTCAAGAATTATCAGCTTATCAAAGAAGTGACAGTGCTTATACTAGAGAAATATTTAAAAAACATTTAGAAACAGAAATAAAGCTTTACGATAGTTTTTATGAATATGGCAAATTAAAAAATTACTTACAGGTTTCACCACCATATAGATTATAATAGTCAAACTTCCTAGACACATCTACAATATAAATCTTGTTTTGCATGACGGCTTTGATATAGTATTTCCTTAATTAAAAATTGAAATGAAGTAAATATTTAAATATAATAATTAATAATTTACTAATTACAAATAATAAAAGAACAGGAAAATGGAATCATCTCATTACTCCTGTTCTTTCTTTTATATCTTAAAATATGTTTTTATTAATGTTTAAAATGTCTATTTCCTGTAAATACCATGGCAATACCAAACTTGTTAGCTGCTTCAATTACCTGATCATCACGAATAGAACCACCTGGTTGAATAATTGCTTTTATTCCTTTAGCAGCAGCTTCTTCAATTGCATCTGGGAATGGGAAAAAGGCATCAGATGCTACCACTCCGCCTTCCTGTCTTCCATCAGACTTACGACCTGCAATAATCATAGCATCAACTCTACTCATCTGTCCTGCTCCAACGCCGGTAATCATACCATCTTTACCCATAACAATAGCGTTTGATTTAACATGCTTAACTACCTTCCAGGCAAATAGTAAATCTTTTATTTGTTGATCTGTTGGTTTTACATCAGTAACTAATTGGAGATCTTCTTCATTTACTAGATATAAATCTCTTTCCTGTACTAAAAGTCCACCTGTAACCTTTTTCATATCAAATCCTGGCTTTTCTTTATTGATAGATATGTCACCGGTTTCTAAGATTCTCAAGTTTTTCCAACGTGCTTTTAAAATTTCCAATGCTTCATTAGTATATGAAGGAGCTATTACAACTTCCACAAATTTGTCTTTTCCAGTAAGTTCACTAGCTACATCTTCAGTTACTTCTTGACTTAGTGCAACAATACAACCAAAAGCAGATAAAGGATCTCCAGCATGTGCTTTTGTGTATGCTTCAACTAATGTTTCGCCTACCGCCATTCCACATGGATTTGCATGTTTTATTACTGCAGCAGCTGGCTGATCTGTAAACTCTTTTATTAATTCAAATGCTCCATTGGTATCATTTATATTATTAAAAGATAATTCTTTTCCATGTAATTGTTTAGCAGTCGTTATAGAAGGTTCAATTTGCTCTTTCTCTTGATAAAAAGCAGCCTTTTGATGTGGGTTTTCACCATAACGCAGGCTCATCTTTTTTGTATAACGATCCATAACTACTTCAGGAAAATCATCATTATCTTCTGCAATAATTCCGGAAAGGTAATCCTGTATTAAGTGATCGTATTCTGCTGTATGATGAAAAGCCTTATATGCAAGTTTTAATTTACTTTCTTTACTAAGTATATTATCATTTGCTGATAATTCATCAAGAACTTTTTGATAATCTTCAGGATTTACAAGTACTGCAACATCATTATTATTTTTTGCTGCAGATCTAATCATTGTTGGTCCACCAATATCAATGTTTTCAATAGCTTCTTCAAGGCTAACATCATCTTTTGCAATTGTCTCTGCAAAAGGATAGAGATTACAAACAATCATATCAATAGTCTCTATTTCTTGTTCTTTTAACTCAGCCATGTGTTCTTGATTTTCCCTAACTGCTAGAATACCTCCATGAACATTTGGATGTAGGGTTTTAACTCTACCATCCATCATTTCAGGAAATTTAGTAATATCGCTTATCCCGATTACATCAACACCAGCTTCTTTTAATTTTCTAGAAGTACCTCCTGTTGAGATAATCTCTATATTGAGTTTACTAAGCTCTTTAGCAAATTCTACTATTCCTTCTTTTTTGGATACACTAATTAAAGCTCTTTTTACTTTAGTCATATGTATCTTCCCCTTTCGTTTTTTAAAAGAATCTTTTATAAATATTTTTCATATTTCAAGTAAAATCAAAAGTTGATAAATTATAAAAAAGACTTATATTTCTAAGATTTTTACTTTTCTACCCTCTATTTTAAGCCTATCCTCTATAAACAAGTTAATAGCTTCTGGAAATATTTTGTGTTCTTCCTCTAGTATCCTGGCTGCTAAACTTTCCTGATCATCGTTATCTTTAACTTCAACTGCAGATTGCATGATAATTGGTCCTGTATCCATACCTTCATCTGCAAAATGAACAGTACAGCCTGTTACTTTTACTCCATATTTAAAGGCCTGAGCCTGGGCATTCAGTCCTGGAAATGCAGGTAAAAGAGAAGGGTGTATATTCATTATTTTTCTTTTAAAATGACTAATAAAGAATGGAGTTAATATACGCATAAATCCGGCCATAATAACTAGTTCAACACCTTTATCTCTTAGTAAATCTATTAGTTCTTTTTCATATTCTTCTTTGGAATTATAGTTTTTAGGATTTATAAATGATGTATCTATAGAATGTTGTTTAGCTCTCTCTAAAGCATAGGCATTTTCACGATCACTAATAACTATGGCAATTTCAGCTTTTAATTTATCATCCTCTATACTATCTATAATTGATTGCAAATTTGTCCCTCGACCAGAGGCAAGTACTCCTAACTTAAACATAAAAGCCAACTCCTTATTCTAAAATAACGGATTCTTCATTTTCTAATACTTCACCGATTATATAAGCTTTCTCACCTAGTTCATTAGCTATTTTTAGTATCTCATCACATTCATCTTCAGGAACTATAAGAACCATACCTATGCCCATATTAAAAGTACGATACATTTCTTTTTCTACTACTTTTCCTTTTTCCTGTAGAAGTTTAAAAATTTCATGAATAGGCCAGCTTCCTTTTTTCACTGATGCAGCCAGTCCTTTTGGTAATATTCGAGGGATATTTTCTATAAAACCCCCTCCAGTAATATGAGCTATTCCTTTTATTTCAAAATTATTTATTAATTCCAAAACAGACTTAACATATATTTTAGTAGGTTTTAATAGTTCTATCCCTAATACTTCATCTAATTCTTCAAGGTGTTGATCATATTTATATCCAGCTATCTCAAATAATATCTTTCTTACTAAAGAATAGCCGTTACTATGAATACCAGAGGAAGCCAGGCCTATAATTTTATCCCCGGCTTTAATATTTTCCCCAGTAATAATATTTTTTTTATCTACAATACCAACAGAAAAACCTGCAAGATCATATTCTCCTTTTTGATAAAAATCAGGTAATTCAGCAGTCTCCCCACCTATTAGCGAAGATCCAGACTGTTTACAACCTTCTGCAATCCCTTTTACAACCTCAGCTGCTTTTTCAGGTTCTAATTTACCTGTGCCTAAGTAGTCTAGAAAAAAAAGTGGTTTAGCACCCTGTGCCAGGATATCATTTACACACATTGCTACTAAATCAATACCAATAGTATCATGCTTATCCATCATAAAAGCTACCTTTAACTTAGTTCCAACACCATCAGTACCAGAGACTAGTACCGGCTCTTCATAATCTTTTAAATCAGGTGCAAAAAGACCCCCAAAACCACCAAGTCCTGTTAACACTCCTTTAGTAAAAGTGGATTCCACATCTTTTTTTATCATAGAAACAGTTTTATTTCCTGCTTCAATGTCTACACCAGCATCCTTATAATTAATTCCCATTTGCCTCTTCCTCCTCGATTGTCTCTTTACCTATTGGATAATCTCCAGTAAAACAGGCTGTACAATAATCATAGTTCTCTGCAGTAATTGAGTTTAATAAACCTTCATCGCTTAAATAAGTTAATGAGTCTGCTCCAATATATTCTGCAATTTCTTCTGTACTCATTTCCCGCGCTATTAATTCCTGTCTCCTTGAAGTATCTAAACCATAAAAGCATGGCTCTGTAACAGGTGGTGAAGATATCGCCAAATGAACTTCTTTAGCTCCAGCCGCCCTTACTCGATTTATTATCTGTTTACTTGTGGTACCTCTTACTATTGAGTCATCAACAAGTATAACACTTTTGCCTTCAATTATTTCTCTAATAGGACTAAGCTTAATTCTTACTTTTAAATCCCTAATCTCCTGGGTTGGCTGAATAAAAGTTCTGCCTACATAGCGATTTCTCAAAATTGCTTTAGAAAAAGGAATACCTGACTCTTCTGCAAACCCTAGGGCTGCTGCAACGCCTGAATCTGGAATAGGAATTACTAAATCAGCATCTATCTCCATTTCTTTTGCTAATTGACTACCCATTTGTTTTCGTGCAAGATGTACACTTTGTCCACCAATATGACTGTCAGGACGAGCAAAATATATGAACTCAAAAACACAAAACTTATTTTTCCTATCACTACTATATTTAATACTTTTAATACCTTCTTTGTTTATTACAATCATTTCACCTGGCTCAACTTCTCTGATAAATTCAGCATCAATTAATGAAAATGCACAACTTTCAGAAGCAAGAACATAGCCTTTGTCAATTTTACCAATACATAACGGACGAAATCCATGAGGATCACGACAGGCCACTAAACTATCTTTAGTCATAGCCACTAAGCTAAAGGCACCTTTCAATTGATGCAAACTCTGTTGTAAAGCATCAATTAAATCGTCTTCAAAAGATCTGGCTACTAAATGAGCAATTACCTCTGTATCAAGATTAGAATGAAATATAGAACCATGTGCCTCAAGATTTTGTCTAAGTTCTTTACTATTAATCAAATTTCCGTTATGAGCTAAGGCTAAGTCCCCTTTAATACAATTAATTAGTAAGGGTTGTGCATTAACTACCAAACTGGAACCTGAAGTGGAGTATCTAACATGTCCAATTGCCATCTCCCCACCCATATTTTTGAGTTTTTCTTCATCAAATACATTTGAAACCAAACCCATACCTTTGTAGTTTTTAAACTCTCCATTTTTATTAAAACAAATACCTGCACTTTCTTGACCTCTATGCTGTAAAGCCAGTAAACCTAAATAAGATAGAAATGAGGTATCATGAACATTTTCAGGATCATATATTGCAAAAACACCACATTCCTCTTCCATTTTATCTTCATTAAAGTATCTATTTATATCATTACTTTCAGTTTTGGAACTATAATTTACTTCATTTACTTCATCTTTTAAATCTTTAATCTCAACAGGATTGTAATTCTTATCAGAGAAAACATTTTTATTTATCATTCTTTCATCTCCTTAGCATTGTTTTAAGATCAGTATTATTTTAAGATCTTAATCTATTATAAATTTCTTGATAGGCATTTTCAACTTCTCCTAAATTTTTACGGAAACGATCCTTATCTAACTTTTTACCACTCTTACTATCCCAGAATCTACAATTATCTGGAGATATTTCATCCCCTAAATAGATTTTACCCTTACTGTCCTTGCCGAATTCAAGTTTTAAATCTACAAGGTTTATATTCTTTTTAATTAGATATTCTTTTAAGATTTTATTTATTTTAAAAGATAGGTCTATAATTATCTTTATTTCCTCTTCACTGGCTAAATCTTTAGCATATATATGATATTCATTAATCATTGGGTCTCCAAGATCATCATCTTTATAATAAAACTCCAGTACAGTTTTTTCTAGCTCTGTGCCTTCATCAATACCTAACCTTTTTACCAGGCTCCCAGCAACAATATTACGTACAACTACTTCAAGAGGAATAATCTCTAATTTTTTAACAAGAACTTCATTTTCACTAATTATTTCTAAAAGATGAGTTTTAACCCCTTTGTCTTCCAGTAAATCAAAAAATATATTTGAAATTTTATTATTTAAAATTCCTTTATTCTTTATTTCACCTTTTTTTTCTCCATTAAATGCAGTTGCATCATCTTTAAAATATACTATCAATTTTTCCTGGTCATCACATGTATAAATCTGTTTGGCCTTGCCCTCATATAATAAATTTTTTTTATTCATCAGAAACCTCCAGATTTAATTTATTACTCCAGAATTCTACCACACGTTCTGTTTTTTTTGCAGCAATACCAATATATTTTTCTGGGTTTACTAATAGTTCCTTTTGTTTTTCACTAAATTTATCCCAATAAGTTTTTAATTCTTCTTTTTCTACAATTAGATTTCTTAATGGCTCATCTTTTTCCTGTGCTTCAAGCGTGAGCTTTCTAACAACTTCATGAGCATCTGGATGTCCATGTGAGGCCAGCAAAATATATAATGGTTCAGCAACAATCATCTCTTTGTTCATATCAAAGTTCTTTTTGATATTCTGATGATCAACAGCCACTTTACTGAATACTCTAATCAATCTATTCAAAGCAGCCATCAAACCAGCAATTATTTCAGGAATAAAACGTGCCGAAGCAGAGTTTGTTAAATCCCGTTGGTGTTCGGATAATTGATCCATATATACAGTATTCATTCTAGGCATAAATTCTTTCCAGAGACTTTTTACATTTTCATAATTTATAGGATTTCTTTTATGAGGCATAGTAGAAGAACCTACCTGGTCTTTATCGAAATACTCACCAATTTCAGCAATCTCAGAGCGTTGTAAATGTCTCATATCATCGCTTAAACTGGCCAGTACACCAAAGCAGGATATTAGAGCGTGAATAAAATCAGCAGTATATTCAGGCTCAACGATTTGAGTTGAATGTGTAGCTGGAGTAAGTCCTAATTCATCAAGGACTTGATATTCAAATTCTTCTGGATCATCAAAAAATAGATGACTGGCATTATATGCACCAACAGCACCTGAAATTTTACCTTTTAAAAGGCGACTGCTAGTTTCGATCTCATCAATTCTATTACCTAATCTACTAACATATTCAGCAATAGCAAATCCAAAAGTGACAGGTACAGCATGTTGTCCATGAGTCCTGCCTACCTGTACTGTGTCTTTTTCTCTAAGAGCTAGATCCATTAGTATCTTTACTAATTTACGAAGAGTAGGTTCAATTACTTTTTCACTTACTTCTTTTAAACGTAAGGAATTAGCTGTATCAACAATATCAAAAGATGTTGTAGTAAAATGAACATATGGTCTGGCTTCTTTACTAACTTTAGACTGAATACAATTAACCAGAGCCCTGATATTATGTCGTGTTTTACTTTCTTCTTGATAAACTTCTTCAGGACTGATATTTTTAATTGCTTCTTCTATTTCCTTTGCTATTGCCTGACTACAAATACCCTGTCTAGCTAATACTTTAACTAAAGCTAGCTCAACCTTTGCCTGATAATTAATTTTAGCCTTTTCAGATAAATACTTTACAATATCTTCAAATTCTTCTTTTCTTAATGAGTAACGATGATCTAAAGGGCTTATATTTTCAAAAATGTTACGCCTTATCATCTCAATTACCTCCTTATATATTTTGAAGTCTTGTTTAAATATAGAATTTATAAAGCTCTAAACATAAAAAGTTTTTATTTATTTATATATCATATCTTATTTTTAAATATCAGCTTTGAAAATTTAATCTAGATATTGTTTATAACCTATACTTTCTAAATTACTGGCTATTTTTTCAACTTTTTCTTTCAAATCTTTCTTATATTGCTTATATTTATCTCGTAGTTTTTGATTATCTGTACCAAGGATCTGTACTGCTAATAATCCAGCATTTTTTGCTCCATTTATAGCAACGGTAGCTACTGGAACACCGCCAGGCATCTGAACTATAGAATAGAGTGAATCAACTCCACTTAATGTTGATGTTTTAATAGGTACACCTATTACAGGTAATGAAGTTATAGAAGCTACCATTCCTGGTAAATGAGCTGCACCTCCTGCACCTGCAATAATTACTTTCAGACCTCTCTCTTCTGCTTCTTCAGCATACTTATATAACCTTTCTGGTGTACGATGTGCAGAAACAATTGTTAGTTCATATGGCAGATTGAATTCTTCTAAAATCTCTGCTGCCTCTTTCATTACTGGCAGATCAGAATCACTACCCATAATTATACCTATCTTAATATCCATTTTATCAACTCCTAAGATTTTGAATATTTATAAATGATCTCTACAATACTATCTATTTAAAACTCTACTCTCCCTTAATTTCAAGTAATTCACTTGCTTTACTGGCAGTATTAACTGCATATTCTAGCAACGAAGAGATAACTGTAATATGTCCCATTTTTCTTCCTGGTTTTGAAGTAGTTTTTCCATATATATGAACATTCACTCCAGGGTTTTTTAAACTTTCTTCCAATCCCTTGATCATAGCTCTTCCTTCTTTGCCAGTTCCCAGAATATTTCTCATAACAGTAGGTCTTAGTAATGTTGTTTCTCCTAAAGGAAGACCAGCTATAGCTCTGATATGTTGTTCAAACTGAGATGTAACACATCCTTCAATTGAATAATGTCCAGAATTATGAGGACGAGGAGCTACTTCATTTATCAACAGTTCCCCTTCTTCAGTTAAAAACATTTCAACACAGAACATACCTATACCATTAAATACTTCCATTACTTGACTTGCCAGTTCCATAGCCATGTCTCTTTGCTTTTCGTTAATACTGGCAGGCACTCTAGTTTCATATAAGATATTATCACGATGTTCATTTTCAGCTACCGGATAGACAGCTACTTTTCCATCCAATCCACGACAGGCTAGAACTGATATTTCTTTTAGAAATGGAACAAATTCTTCAATCATTAATGGATGTTTACCATTACCTAATTTCTCATATGCATCTTTAATTTCACTTTCTTCTCTGATTAGAGCATTACCTTTACCATCATAGCCACCAGTACAACTTTTTAGCATTATAGGATAGCCATATTTTTCTGTCCCTTTTAATATATCTTCTATGTCTTTCACTTTAAAAAAATCAGGTATAGGGATATTATTTGCTGCTAAAAGGGCTTTTTGACTATACTTATTTTGAATTATTTCTAGACTATTAGCAGTTGGATATATTTTAAAACCATTATCTTCAAGTTCTTTTAAAACATCAACTGCAATATGTTCAAACTCATAAGTGATAAGATCAGACTTGTTTGCTAATTCCCTGATTGCTTTTTGATCATCGAAATCAGCTATCAGATGTTCATCAGCAATGCTATGAGCAGGACAGTCAGGAGCCGGATCCAGGATAATTACATAAAAATCCATCTTTTTTGCTTCTAATATCATCATTTTACCTAGTTGTCCGCCACCAATAATTCCAATTTTTTGCTTAGTCTTATCTCCCTTTCCTTTCATATTAACCCTCCTGAGTTAAAACATTTTTCTTAATGGTATTTTTTAAAACTCTATGTGCAATATCTCTACGATAATGAGCTTTATTGAACTTTATCAGCTCTACAGCTTGATAAGCTTTTTGAAAACAACTTTCAAAATCATCAGCCAAAGCAGTAGCAGCTAGAACACGTCCACCAGCAGTAAGCAAGCTGCCATCTTTTAATTCGGTTCCCGCCTGGAAAACAATAAGGTTATCAATTTCTTCTGCTGCCTCTATACCGCTAATTTCTTTGCCTTTTTGATATTCCAAAGGATATCCACCTGAGGCCATTATTACACAAAGGGCTTTTTTATCATACCATTCAATATCTATCTTATCTAGTTTACCATCTATTACAGCTTCTATAATTTCTATTAAATCAGTTTTTAATAAAGGTAACACCACTTGAGTTTCTGGATCGCCAAATCTTACATTATATTCAAGTACCTTAGTTTCTCTATCTTTAATCATTAAACCAGTATAAAGAATACCTTTATAGCTGATACCTTCACTTTTCAAGGCATCAATAGTAGGTTTTAAAATCTTGTTATAAACTTCATCCATTAATGCATTATCTACAAGTGGGGCTGGAGCATAAGCACCCATACCACCAGTGTTAGGCCCCTGATCACCATCATACGCCGCTTTGTGATCCTGAGAAGGAATCATTGGAACAATAGTATCTCCATCAACAAATGACAAGATAGTGGCTTCTTCACCTTCTAAAAATTCTTCTACAACTATTCTATTTCCAGCCTGTCCAAATTGTTCATTTACTAATATCTCATTAACAGCTTCAATGGCTTCTGAAGTTTCTTGAGCTACTATAACACCTTTACCTGCTGCTAAACCTTCAGCTTTTACAACAATTGGTGCTCCTTTTTCTTTAATATAAGCGATTGCCTTTTCAGCATCAAAAAAAGTTTCATATTCAGCAGTGGGAATATTATATTTTTTCATTAAGTTTTTAGAAAACACCTTACTTCCCTCTAATTGAGCAGCCTCCTTATTTACACCAAAAATCCTATGGCCTGCTTCTTCAAAACGATCAACTAGACCTTCAACAAGTGGTGCTTCAGGACCTACTACAGTTAAATCAATTTTATTTTTTTCTACAAAAACTAATAAAGCATCAATATCTAAAAGAGATATCTCAACATTTTCTCCCATCAATGCTGTGCCTGCATTACCAGGTGCAATATAGAGTTTTTCTACTTTTTCTGATTGAGCTATTTTCCATGCTAAAGCATGTTCTCTACCACCATTTCCAACAAGTAATACCTTCATTAATCAAACTCCTTTGTTATTATTTATAATAATTAAATTAAGTTAAATTAAAAACTTTACTTGAGTATATAATTCTTAAATTATTGTTTCTTATTGAATTAAAAATGCCCAGACAGGTAGCCTCTACTTTCTATCAATGAGTAGAACCTCCCCGCCTGGGCTTTTATCCCTTCGGTGTGATATATGTAATATCTGTACCGCTCGGACCTGCCATCTTCTGAACAAAAATCTAGAGATAGATGCGGAACCCTAAGTACACTTCCCTCATAGTCAGGAAGTTTTCGGCTTCCTGGTAGAAACTTGTGGACCATATTTCCACTATTATATGAGGTTATTATTTAATTTTTATTAATTTAATGCTTTTTACACTAATATCATAACAGATGCCAATCATTAAGTCAAATATTTTAGCATAAACATGACATTTTATTTAAGCTAAATGGAACTAGTCTGTAATATAGTTGATAAATAAATAAGTTTATTTAGATGAAATATTAATATCCTTAAAGTGTATAAAAGGTAATAGAGATGATCCATTATTAATTCTTTCCTCTGATATCGCGTTAATATCCGTAAACATATCAAATATATTTCCAGTAATCATTGTTTCTTTAATAGGATATTTAATTTCACCATTTTCGATATAAAAACTATTTTTAGCAACTCCAGAAAAATCACCATTAGGAGCGGGTTGACCACCAGAAAATCTTGATAGAATTATACCCTGATCTATACTCTTTATCATTTCATCTAGAGACTTATCTCCCTTTTCTATTACTATATTACCTCCATGTGAAGGTCCTCTATCATATCCTGTCTTATTTGAACCATATAAATCTAATATATAATTTTTTAATACACCATTCTCAAAGATATAGTCATTTTTATTGAGAATTCCATCAGATCCATAATATTTTTTACTTGCAAGTTTTTTAGAAAGTGGTTCAGTTCTTAAGGTGAATTTTTCATCTAGAACTTTTTCATTTAACTTATCACTAAAGTTTGAAATCCCAGCAATTAAGAAATAATTACTTATATGTGATAATAAGAAATCTAATACACTGTTCATGCAATCAGGAGTAACTATAATATCCCCTGTGAACTTTTTGTTCTCTATAGCTTGAGCATCTAAATGTTCAATAGATTCTTTTAATAAATAAGGTAATGATCCTAATTCATATAACTCTTTTTCTAAATCTTTTGTAGAGAGACTTGTATGATTAAAAGAAGATGTCTTCATTCCTTTTTTAGAAAAGAACATCAAGGCAAAAGTGTATTTATCACTATTTGATGATAATTTCACTCCCTTTGAATTAGCATAGTAATGATGAGTATCTATATATTCTAAAATAGATTCCGATATTACAAGCTCTGGATAGTCATCATTAATCTTAAGAATAAATTTTTTTAATCTTTTATGCATTAAGTCAAGATCAAGATTAACCATATCTTCTTTAAATTCTTTTTCAATAAGTATATCTGATATATCATGAGCTTCATCTGGCTGTGAATTTTTTGCATTATTAATTACTTCAAGTGCTGCTGCTTCTATGGACTTATCATCAATTTTATTAATTTGTATAAAGTCTTTTTTATTATTAATTATGGCAGTCAAATTCAAATTATATTCTTCTCTTGATCTCAGAAGACTTATTTCACCTGTATTTACATTCATTTCGTCCTTAAATTGATGTGCAATAGAAACTTCTGCTTTATCAGCTCCATTTTCCATTAAGATATTAAGACATTTATTTAAGAGATCCATAATTATTTACCTCCTATATTAATTTTACACTTTATAGCAGGTCCACCCATACCTACGGGTATGCTTTGTTTTTTTCCACACATTCCTGCATTGGACCAATACATTTCATCTGAAATCATATCTATAGTTTTTAGCATATCAAATGCTACACCCGAAATAGTAGTATCTTTAATCGCTCTTCCTAACTTACCATTTTTTATTTCATAACCATTAGTGACGCCAAACATAAACTCACTGGTGGAGTCTGCCTGACCATTACTTGTATCTGTTAAATAATATCCATCTTCAATAGAAGCAATCATATCTTCTAATTTATCTGTACCTGGTAAGATAGCAGTATTCCTCATTCTGACTAAGGGTTCATCAGAGAAAGCAAAAGCCCTGGCATTACCAGTAGGTTTATCATTTAAATCAATAGCATATTCTTTATTATTCATAAACCTTTTTAGGATACCATTTTCTATAATTACCACATCTTCAGGTTTAGTGCCTTCGTCATCAATATAGACAGGTACAGGACAAATTGCATTTTCATACTCATAAGCAAAATCAACTAAATTAACAATATCACTGGCAACCTTTTTGTTCATAAAGTCTTTTGCAATAGAGCCGGCTTTAACAAAATCAGCTTCTGTAGTATGACCTATTGCTTCATGAGCCAGAATACCTGCTAATTTTGAATCTAAGATAACATCCTTATATCCTGCTTCAGGATAAATACCCTCTGACTTCTCTTTAACTTTCTTATACACTTGATCTACACTTTCATAAAATTTAGCAGGATCATTATAAAAATCTTCAAACTGTCCTAAACCACCAAAAACTTCATAAGAATCATATACAGATCCATCTTTTTCAATTGAAAGACTTATATATAAAATAGCTCTTGGAATCATAGTATAAGCCGAAGCAGCAAAAGAAGTAAAAAGATTTTTCTCCATATCAAGATTGTTAATAACAAAAGTGCTTGATTTGATATCATTGTACTTTTTAGAAGTATAATTATATAAATCCTTGATAAAGTCCAGCATATCTTTTCTTGATACTCTACTTTTCTTAGTAGAAAAATCCTTGACTATTTCAAATCTTTCTCCACTTAATGTCTTTTTCTTCTTCTTTTCTAGCTCATCTAAGATACATGCATTTTCCTTTGCTTTCTTAATAAGCTCTTTTACTGTTTTTTCATCTGTTACAGGACTTGAAGCGAAACCAAAAACACCATCTTTATAAACCCTTGCAGATATTCCCCCAGTACTGGACTTACCGTTATTCACCAAATCACCATTGACAAGAACTAAAGCAACTTTCGTATTTTCCTGTAAACGTAATTCTGTATATTCTTCAAAAAAATTTGCAAATGATTTTAAATAATCTAGATTCATCTTAAACCTCCTATTTGAACTTTATTTCAATTATAAGATCCATATAAGCAATATTTATATTTTCAAAATAAAACTATTTTCATTATGTACAATCTATAACTTATTCTCTCTTGAAATAGAAAATAATCCTATAAGAAAAAATATTAAACCGCTTATTGTAAATAACAAGACAAATATATTATCATATATATTTGGGAAATTAGGGTAAGTAGGATAAGATCCTGAACCATTTATCTTTACAGGCACCATTTGACTCCCCCATATCAATACAGCTATAAGCTTTTCAAAAGTATATAAAAGACCTCCCATACCTAGAAAAGCTATACTAATCTTAATATTGTTATTCATAAAATCCCCCTTCCTAAATTTTATAATAAGATATATTTTAATATTTAAATAAAACAACACAGAAACATTTAAGGCTGCAAGATTTATTTCGATAACACCCTTCTTTAAGAAAACGAGTTTATCTTTTGTATTATGAAAAAAACGTATATATGTAATTATATATATAAATATTTTTTTCTAAGATGATTAATACTAACATGTAAAAGTTTACAATAGCTGGCTAATATAAGTATAGCATAAGCTTTCCTTTAATAAAAGGTAAAAAACTTCTTATAGACATTTAGTTAAAAAGCAGAAAGAATATGTTATAATATTAATAATTACTTAATAATTTTTAAATAATTCAAAAAGTTAGGAGATAAACAAATGCTCAATACAAAAATCTATGGAACAATTGGACCAGCATCATATCAAAAAGAAACTTTAGTAGCTATGATAAAAAATGGGCTTTCAGGACTACGCATAAATCTCTCTCATGGAAATCTAAATACATATCAAAACTGGATAGAAAATATAAGGGAAGCAGAAAGAAAATGTGATAAAAAAATCAATATTATTGCCGATGTACAGGGGCCAGAAATCAGGGCAAGTCTAATTGATCAAAAAGAAATAATTTTGAATACAGATGAGATAGTATATCTACTCACTGAAGATATATCTACAAACTTCTTATTGAACGCAAATAAAATTGTAATTAATTATCCTTTACTATCTAAGGAAATCAAAGAAGGTCAGATTATCTTAATTGATGATGGACTTATTAAATTGCAAGTCTTGTCTGTAGATAACAATAAGAAAAATAATGATAATAATATCTTTAAAAAGAAAGATAAGTCAGGAAAAATAAAGTGTAAAGTGATACAGGGCGGGAAATTAGCTAATAAAAAGGGTGTTAATATACCAAATCTTCTACTTGATATTCCATCTTTAACAGAAAAAGACAAAGATGATATAAAGCTTGGTATTGAACTAGGGGTCAATTCAATTATGCTCCCTTTTACACGCACTTTAGAAGATGTAATGATACTTAGAAATTATCTAGACTCTATTAATGGCCATAAGCTTAAAATTTTAGCTAAAATTGAAAATCAAGAAGGTATAGACAATCTAAGTACTTTTATTGAAAAAATTGATGCTGTAGTGATAGCTAGAGGTGATTTAGGAGTAGAAATAGGCTTAAGTAAAGTTCCGATAGCTCAAAAAGAAATTATAAAGCTATGCAATCAATATAATAAGCCGTCAATTGTAGTTACTCATATGCTGGAATCAATGATTAAGTACCCATTACCAACACGGGCAGAAATAAGCGATATTGCCAATGCTGTTCTTGATGGGTGTACTGAAGTTATGTTAACAGGTGAAACAGCAATTGGCAATTATCCTATTAAAGCTATACAATTTATGAAAGAAACTATTAAAGAAACAGAGAACTGGAGTCGTTCCTAAGAACGGCTTCCAGGTTTAACTGCTTCACTTCCTTTTTTACATAAAGGACAATTTTCTGGCTGATATACTTCAAAATTGAACTCTATCAAAGACTCAAAAGGAACTCCAAAATCTGCTTCTCCTCCACTACGGTCAATTAAAGAAGCAACAGCAACTACTTCTCCGCCCTTTTCTTTTATTACATCAACAACTTCTTTAACAGAACCACCTGTTGTAACAACGTCTTCCATTACTAAAACTTTCTGTCCTGGCTTAATCTGAAAATTTCTTCTCAAGCTCATTTCCCCATTTTTTCGTTCTGCAAAAATATTGGGTACTTTTAAAGTTCTAGCCATTTCATAAGCCACAACTACTCCCCCTAAAGCTGGTCCTACTACAAGTTCTATACCATAGCTTTCTAATTTCGGTGCTAATGCTTTACAGAATTTTTCTGCTAAATCAGGATACTGTAATAATTGAGCACACTGAATATATGCCTCACTATGTAATCCTGAAGTAAGTAAAAAATGACCATCTAATAAAGCATTTGAATCTTTCAAATCTTTTAGTATTTCTTCTCTATTAATCATAATACTTCCTCCATTTCACTTAATATTTTACTGGCTGACTCAGCAGGATTATCTGATTGTGTAATAGGTCGTCCTACAACTAAATAATCTGCACCTTCTTTAATGGCAGCCGATGGTGTCATAATTCGCTTCTGATCACCTTTACTTGCCCATACAGGCCTAACTCCTGGACAGACAGTAATGAAATCCTTAGCCACTTCATTCTTGATAGAGGCTGCCTCTTTTGCAGATGATACTACACCATCTAAGCCAGCTTCTTTTGCTAAATTAGCACGGGTAAGTACACTTTCTGCTGCTGTATTTTCATATCCTAATTGCTTTAAGTCTTCATCAGAAAGAGAAGTTAATACTGTAACTCCTATAATTTTTGGGCAATCAAATTCCAGTTTTTTTGCCTCTTCCTGAGCTGCATTCATAACTTGTCTCATCGCCTCACTACCAGTAACATGGATATTAAACATCCAGACATTTTCACTAACCGCCCTTCTAGCAGCTGCAGCCATAGTATTAGGGATATCATGAAATTTCAAATCAAGAAAAACCTTTTTGTTTTTCTTTTTTAAAAGATCTAGAACTTTACCTCTGCTTGCTAGATATTGTTCTAATCCAACCTTGAAGATATCTACAGTTTCCCCTAAATCTTTCAATAATTTTTTTAACTTCTTTTCATCAGATGTATCCAGAGCAACAATTAATTTCTTCCGGGCTTTAGCAAAATCTTTTTCAGACATTTAGCATCATCTCCCATTTTAATTTATTTTTTATGTAGACATAAGAAAAATCTTTACCCTTTAAGTAAAGATTTGTTATCATATAAGTAAACGTAATTATCTAAGTTAATAATAAAATTCCTTTATTAGTCTAAGTTTATACTAAGTAATAATATATAAGATTATATAATCTGCGATAATCGTATATTTAGTATATTTACTTATATTATCCTTAGCGAACTCACAGGTTCAATTTAAAGGGATAATCATATTTTATTTTTTTAATTATATTACATTGTTTAAAAATTGTCAAATAATTTATGTCAATTTAATCAATTTATTAAATATCTTGAGTAAATATATTAAAACATATATCCCAAACCAATGCCCAAACGCCACAAGATAATTCCCGGCTTATCAGGGTATATATCACCTTTACTTAGTGGAATTCCACCTGATATAGTAGGTGCTATTGTAAATTGACTATCAAATATCCATCTATGCCCTATTTGTACCGTTGGTGTTATAAAAAAAGCAAGATCTCCACCATAATAAGGCATCATTCTCCATCCTGTTCTAAATCCTACGCCATAAAAAACACCTTGTGTATTTTCATCTAAATAATAACGATATTTAGCGCCTATGCTAAATTCATCTTCAGGTAAAAAGGTAGTGACTCCTAGATGAAAGGGTATATACAATTCATTTTTACCATCATTCAACAATCTACTATAATGCCCATTATAACTATTAATTAATAGTCCTATTGGATTGATACTTATAATGTTTTTTTCTTCAATAGCTTCATCTGCAAACGCATTAAAAGTAAATAAAAATATAATTAAAATAGATAAAATTAACTTTTTAATCATATGAAAAAACCTCCTCTCGTGCCACATGTTAGCAATTATTGTTTTTAATATTATATAGTGTTATGAGAAGAATGTCAATTACTATTTTATCTTATCAAAGAATTTATACCTTTGGAAATAGGTGCAAATGTTATTGTAATCACCACATATAAAAAGGCAATCAAAGTCATCTTAGTAATTTCCCTCACAGTAAATTTCATAATTTCTCATCTCCTTAGTTTTGTTAAGGCAGGATTTTGCGAACTGCCTACTTAACTATATATTTGTTTTTAAAATACATTCTTTTAAATACTAGGTCCAATCTAGAAATTAGCTGCAGAATTCAACTCTCTATATTTTTCTTGATATAAGTTACGTAATTCTCTGAGATTATCTTTAGAGAAAAATGAACTTTCAGCAATTCTTTCCCCTAGTTTTTTCAATTCTATGGGATTTGTAGTCTGTTTAATGCTCTCACGAAAATACTTGATATGATATTTATTAACCACAGAAAAAGACAAACGATGTATTGGAGTACTCCCATATTTTTTCAAAGCATCTATATGTTCTTTTGTTCCATATCCTTTATTACTTTTAAATCTATATTGAGGAAATTCCTTATCATAATCATCAATAATTCTATCTCTTGTTACTTTAGCAATAATTGAGGCAGCGGCAATAGAATTTATCAAACAGTCACCATCAATTATAGCCTTTTGTTTTATCTTTAAATCAGGAATCTTCCGATTTCCATCTACCAATATATAATCAGGAATAGTATTCATATCATCAATGGCTTTTTTCATTGCTTTAAAAGTAGCCTGTAATATATTTACTTCATCAATTATATTATTATCTATAATTCCAACACCTACATAAAGGGCATCACGTTTTATTATTTCATATAATTCTTCTCTTCGTTTTTCACTTAATTTTTTGGAGTCATCCAATCCATAAATTGGCTTTTTAGAGTCTAATATAACTGATGCTGCTACAACTGGACCTGCTAATGGTCCACGTCCTGCTTCATCAATACCAGCAATTAATTCAAACCCCTCTTTTTCTAAGTCAAAAATATGGGAATTCATTTTCTTCCAGTTCTCTTTTTTAGCCTCTTCTTTTTCTAATAAGCTTTTATATTTTCTGGATAATTTATGTACTCCTGTTCTTTCATCTTTTTCTAATAAATCGAAAATATTCATATCAAAATTATTCAAATCTTGTGAAGCTAAATACGACTTAATTTCCTTAATAGTTAATTCATGAAATTTCATTACTTTTCATCTCCTACTTTTTCTAAGCTAATTTTTCCCAACTTACCATCACGGAAAGTAGAAATTAATTTTTTGGAAGTACGAAGACGATCTACTTTACCACCAGACATTAAGCATCCTGCTTTCCTTCCTATTAATGGAAGGATATCATAGGGCTCATCAGTGTTAATTAGAATTTCAAATTTATTTTCAAGAATTTCTTGATCTATATTTATAATATATTCAATTAATTTATATGCAACTAATTCTTGATCAAATACTTGATCTCTAATTGCTCCAGTTATAGCTAATTTGTATCCTACATCTTCATCATCAAACTTTGGCCAGAGAATACCAGGTGTATCAAGTAGTTCAATATCTTTTGCAATAGTAATCCATTGCCGTCCCCTAGTTACACCAGGTCTATTAGCGGTTTTGGTTATATTAGAACCTGCTAAAGCATTTATCAAAGCAGATTTACCCACATTGGGCACACCAATTATCATAATTCTAATATCTCTTTTATTTCTTCCCTTTTTTAAAATAGCTTTATTTATTTTGGTACATTCATCTTTTATATAATTTAATAATTCTTTTATTCCTTTACCGGTCAAAGAATTAATCTCTACAACATTAAAGTCTTTTTTAAAATGATTTTTCCATTCTTTTGTAATTAGAGGATTAGCAAGGTCAATTTTATTTATAGCTATTATCCTTAGTTTATCTTCTAAAAGATCATCTAAATCCGGATTACGACTACTCAATGGTATTCTAGCATCAAGTACTTCTACTACTAAGTCTACTAATTTCAAATCTTTTTCCAGGATTCTTTTAGCTTTTGCCATATGGCCTGGATACCATTGAATCATAAACAACACTCCTTGATATATTATCTTTAAAAGTAGTTTAAAAAAAGGGTGTCAGGAAAACCTTCCACCCTTAATAATTAATCTCTTTTTTCTTTAATTCTAGCAGCTTTACCTTTTCTTTCACGTAAATAGTAAAGCTTAGCTCTTCTTACATCACCACGACGTAAGACGTTAATTTCTGCAAGTTTTGGAGAATGTACAGGGAAAGTTTTTTCTACACCAACACCATGAGAAATTTTTCTAATAGTAAATGTCTCTCTAGCGCCACCACCCTGACGTTTTATAACAACGCCTTCATAAGGTTGTAAGCGTTCTTTACCACCTTCAACAACTTTAATCATAAGTTTTAATGTATCACCTGCATTAAATTCAGGTATATCATCTCTAAGTTGACTATTTTCAATATCTTTAATAATATTGCTCATATCTAAGAACCTCCTTCCATAATCAAATTGGATAACAGATTTAAATTTTATAAACTTTTTTAAGCATTCAATTTAATAATTTATGCTAAATTACAATAATAGTTTAGTAGCTATTTATAATAACAATTTATTATAACATATTGTAATTTTTATGACAATTAAATTATACCCACCACTCTTCCGAAAGCAATCTATCCATTATAATAGAGGCAGCACTTCTTACAGAAAGATGATTAAAATCCCCCCGACCCCAGATAGGCTCAAGAATATAATCATAAGAACGCATTTCTTCTTCTATAATTCCCCAACCAGTTCCAAATATCAGGTAGATAGGTCTTTCATTTTCTATGATAAGTTTTCTTAATTTTTTATAAGAGATGGTATTAGGATAAGGACGAGCATCAGTAGCTATCAAAACTGGCTCTTTACCTGTAATATCTTTAATTGTCTTAACTGATTCCTCAAGATCATTGCATATTTCAAGTACCGAAAAGGCTTCATTTCGGTTTGGATTATATTTGGCTCCATATTCACTAGTCCAATATTCTTTCATTCTTTGTGCTAGTGACTTTTGAGATTCAATTGGATTAATCACAAAATATTTATTTATATCATAACTTTTACAGGCCCTTGATATATCATGAAGATCAAGATTTGTTATAGTTGTTGTAATTACATCACCTTTCTTATTCTGAATTGGATAATGTAATAAGCCAACAAATACATCTGCATCTAATCTACCCATTAATTTTCACCTTCTAATTCGAGCTTAATTTCATCTAATAGTTCTATGTCTTTTTTATCAAAATCCTTTTCTTCAATCAAATCTGGCCGGCGTAACAAAGTTCTTTTAAGAGCTTCTTTCCGTCTCCAGCGATCTATAGCTGCATGATTCCCACTTAATAA
Source organism: Halanaerobiaceae bacterium ANBcell28 (assembly GCA_037623315.1). GTDB lineage: Bacteria > Bacillota > Halanaerobiia > Halanaerobiales > DTU029 > JBBJJH01. The sequence goes on along the minus strand of JBBJJH010000007.1, from coordinate 6,507 downwards.
AACATCAGGTACAGATTTATTTCTATATGTTCTTGGTCTTGTATAATGTGGATAATCAAGTAAACCATTATAAAAAGAGTCTTCAATCTTTGATTGTTCATCTCCTAAAAATCCAGGTAGCATCCTGGCAATAGCATCAACTAATACTATCGCTGCAGTTTCACCACCGGTGAGAACATAATCTCCTATAGAGATTTCATCATCTACGATTTCATCTCTAACTCTTTCATCAATACCTTCATAATGACCACATAAAAGGATTAAACCATCATGCTGGCTCAATTCTCTTACAATATCTTGATTGAGTTGCCTTCCTTGAGGACTAAGCAATATCACAGGAGCCTTATTATGATTCTTACTAAGATCTTCATAAGCGCGAAAGATTGGTTCGACTTTCATCACCATTCCTGCTCCACCACCATAAGGAGTATCATCTGTAGTTTTATGCTTATCATTACTGTAATCTCTGATATTAATCAAATTTATATCTATAATATCCCTTTCCTGTGCTCTAGCTATCATGCTTTCAGTAAAAGGACCCATGAACATATCAGGAAATAAAGTTAATATATCAAAAAACATCATTGGCACCTCAAGTAATTTATTATAAATCTAGTAAACCTGGAATTACTTTTATTAGCATTTTTTCTTCATCATTATCTACTTCAATTATTATTTCTCTAGCTGCAGGTATCATATAATCTTTACTTTCACCACTTACCATAAAAACATCTGTCCCACCTGTACTAAGAACATCACGGAGTTCACCTAAAAACTCCCCATCTTCTGTATAGAATCTATAGCCAATAATATCATCAATATAGAGTTCATCCTCTTCTAGAGGAAGAAGTTCTGTTTCTGGAATCTGAATTATAAAATCCCTATATTCTAGAGCTTGACCTATATTATTAACATCATGGAATTTAACTATAACAAAGTTCTTATGGTAGCGTATAGATTCAATTTGTTTTTTAAAAAATAGATCGTCTTTAGAAAGATAAACTTCTTCTAGGTTTTCATATCTTTCAGGAAAATCTGTTAAAGGTAGAACTCTCAATTCACCTTTATTTCCCTGATTTTTAGTAATCTTACCAATATCAATAAATTTCTCATTCATATTTTATACCTCAAAACAATTTATTTAATCATTTTCTTGAATATCTACAATAACCTTTTTTCCTTCTTTAGTTGCAGCTGCTTTTACAACAGTTCTAATCGCCCTTGCTATTCTACCCTGTTTACCAATTATTTTACCCATATCATTATCAGCAACAGTTACTTCAAGAATAATAGATTTTTCACCTTCAACTTCATTTACGAAAACCTGATCAGGATGATCAACTATTGACTTAGCAATTGTTTCAACTAATCCTTTCATTGGAGAAATCCCCCTTTATTTCTGCTCATAGAATTTAGCCATAATACCTTCTTTTTTAAGTAAACTCTTAACAGTATCAGAAGGTAAAGCACCATCCTTTAACCATTTTAATGCTTTTTCTTCATTTATTTTAACTGTAGCAGGCTCAGTAGTAGGGTTATAATATCCTACCTCTTCAATAAAACGACCATCTCTAGGTTTCCTTGAATCAGCAACAACCAAACGATAAAAAGCATTTCTTTTACTTCCCATTCTTTTCATACGAATTTTAACTGACATAACTTCCACCCCCTTTCAAATCTACATTAAAAAATACTATATCATTACAAGTTTTTAATGACAATGTTAAATTTATATCTATCCAAAGAAAGGTAACTTCCCTTTTAACTTACCTTTTCCTCTTGACATATCACTGAATTGTTTCATCATTTTCTTTGTTTGTTTAAATTGTTTTAAGAGACGATTTACTTCCTGAATACTAGTTCCACTTCCTTTAGAAATCCTTCTACGACGACTTCCGTTAATAAGTTCTGGTTTTCTTCTTTCTTCAGCTGTCATAGAACTAATAATCGCCTGTATATGATCTAATTGTTTTTCATCAACTTGAAAATTCTTTAGTTGACTTGCACCAGCCATACCTGGAATCATACCCATGATTTGATCTAAAGGTCCCATATTGCGAACCTGTTGCATTTGCTCTAAAAAATCATCAAAAGTAAATTCATTTTTTCTTAGTTTTTCTTCTAGTTCTCTAGCTTTCTTCTCATCTAGATTTGCTTCCGCTTTTTCAATAAGACTTAAAACATCTCCCATGCCTAAAATACGGGAAGACATCCTATCTGGGTGGAATTCTTCTAAAGCATCAAGTTTTTCACCCATACCAACGAATTTTATAGGTTTACCAGTAACAGCTTTAATTGAAAGAGCTGCACCACCACGAGCATCTCCATCAAGTTTTGTAAGGATTACGCCATCAATACCAAGAGCCTTATCAAAATTTTCTGCTACATTAACAGCATCCTGCCCAGTCATGGCATCTACTACAAGTAAAATTTCATTTGGTTTTATATTTTTCTTAATTGCCTTTAATTCATCCATCATTGCTTCATCGATATGAAGACGACCAGCAGTATCTACAAGTACTATATCGTTGTTCTGTGATTCGGCATGACTTAATCCTGCTTTTACGATATCTACAGGATTTTTTTGATCACCCATAGAAAAAACAGGTACATCAAGTCTTTCGCCTAAAACTTGCAATTGCTTAATAGCAGCAGGACGATAAATATCCGCAGCTACCATTAAAGGACTCTTACCCTTTTGTTTTAACATCCTGGCTAATTTTCCTGTATGGGTTGTCTTACCTGCACCCTGAAGACCAACCATCATAATGACTGTCGGAGGCTTATTTGAAATTAGCAACTCACTTTTTTGACCACCCATTAATTCAGTCAATTCTTCATTAACAATTTTTATAACTTGTTGTCCAGGTGTTAAACTTTCCATAACTTCATGTCCAACAGCACGTTCTTGAATTTTTTTAGTAAATTTTTTAACAACCTTAAAATTAACGTCAGCTTCTAATAATGCCATTTTTACTTCTCTTAAAATTGTTTTGACATCTTTTTCATTCAATTTTCCTTTACCCTTTAATTTCTTAAAGGTATCTTGTAGCTTTTCTGCTAAACCTTCAAATATCATCTAAAACTCCCCCTTAAAGGCGTTCTTTGATTCTATTAATTCTTTTTTCTAAGTCACTTTTTATTGAATAATGAAGTGATTTTCCTTTGATATATTCATTCAATTCTTCAATCTCATTTTTTAAAAGCTCATATTTAGCAACAAGCCCAAGTCTATGTTCATAATCATTTAAGATTTCTTCTCCACGATTTAAGTGATCATAAACACCCTGCCTGCTTATTTCCAATCTTTCTGCAATTTCACTCAAAGATAAGTCTTGGAAATAATACAATTCTATTGCATTTTGTTGCTTTTCAGTGAGTAGTTCACCATAAAAATCAAATAATATTCCAATTTTAATTGCTTTATCTAGCATAAAACCACCCATTGTAGTGTTCCCGTTTATAATTTATTTTCTTTTATCAAAAAAATTATCACCTGTTAAGTATTTTTACTTTACAGATGATAGTTTACTATAAATTAAGCTTTCTGTCAAGGATAATTTGTAATTTGTTTATCTGAAATACTATTTATCTTGCTCCTCCACCACCTCCGCCAAAGCCTCCCCCTCCACCGGAAGAAAATCCGCCTCCACTTCCAGCACCTGAAGAAGAACTGTTAGTAGCAGTTGCAAGAGATTTCTGAAAGCTATTTTCGATATTTCAAGCCATTGATTCAATGCTCGAGGAAACTGTTTTATCAAAGAAATTATACTTTTCAGATTCTTCACTAACACTTTTTTGCCATTTTTGCCAGAACTTTTTGAATTTGTTTTTTTGTTTTTTAGAAAACTTTTCTAGCTCATTGAATGTTGACGATTAGCTTCATCTGCCCAGGCCTGTTCTTCTTCTAAATTTTTGGCAAGGCTGTTTTATTATTTCCAAACCATTTCTCTTCTAGGATACATCTAAAAATCTCCTACTGGATTATTTACTATAGTTTCTTTTTTTACTCCGATAATTTAAGCTCTAAAAATTCGATATTATTACTCTTGCCTTTCCTGTTGGCATAATCAAGAACATTACTCCCATATTCATCAACTGCATATAAATCTGCTCCCATTTCCACTAAATACTCCATCATCTCTACATTAGAATGTTGAGCTGCATGCATCAAAGGTGTTCTTTTTTGTGTTACTCTCTCCCTTTCCCAAAATAGATATTCTAAGTATTCCTCAGAATATCCATATTCATGATTTACATTAGCTCCATTTTCTACTAATAATTTAACTGCATCAAAGTAACTATATTGTATCGCATAATATAAAGGAGTTTTCGCAAATACATTTTCTTGATCAATATTAATACCCAGTTCAATAAGTAATTCCAACATTTCCAATGATCCTAGTGAACATGATATTGTACTTGTTGATAAGATCATTTCGTCATTATAAACAATATCTCTCGCTATCATTTCAACTACTTCTATTGATCTATTATAAAGCATACCGGCTTTTAGGGCTTCGATTTTGTATTCTGGATCATTTTCCTCTTTAAGGAGCTTTTCTATAAGATACAAATCAGCATTATTAATAATAGCTTCAAATAATGGTGAGATATAATCATATGAAAAATTTTCAGGATAAGTAGAAGAACCAGGGTAAGATCCAGCAGCCCTGTCTATAATCCTAGAAATAACCCTGTCAGTTGCATCTCTTGCTTCCTCACTGCTGAGGCCATGTACATCAATATAATAGTTATATACATTCTTTTCACTTTCTTTTAATTCTGTAATAAATTTATTATATAAATTATAAGTATATAAACTTTTAACAGACCAACGTTTTAAATAATTTAATGTATTTTCAGTATTTCTATAATTTCTCAAATATTCAGGAGCAAAACTTGCCATGGTAAAATAATAATTATAAGATCGATGGTGAACAAAACGAATACTTCCAGGTTGTCTCCCTCTTATGCTCTCTCCAATATTAATCAACTCCCAAACTGGCAAATTATTAGTATATTCAATTGTAATTGGTGACCAGCTACCAGCTCCAAGGTCAATACTGGAAGTAAAAATTAAGTCAGGGAAAATTATCATTTCCTTTTGACTTATATAATCATCTTCAATTGGTTCTATCCTATCTCCTATGATTCGTTCTCTTTTTACTTCAAATCTAAATTCTCGATTCTCTTTTTCTATATATCCAAAAAATCTTTTTGGATATATATCTCCTTCAACTTCATCATTTATATCCCAAGTCAGATATATTTTTTCTTCATTTTCTAGTTTAATATAATCGTCATACAATACACCATCAGAAATATATTTTTCATTATTACTATGAAAAATGTTATAAGATCCATTTACTTTTTCTTCAACAGAATCTATTTCAATCATAAACTTAATTGGTAGAGGAATCCATTCTTCATCTGGATAATCTAAAACTAGTCCGTAATATATCATATAATTATTAGCTTTATTTACCTCAATTTTCAGTAGTTCTTTTATATATTCTAAATATCCATTTTCTTCTGCAATATCTAGCCAACTATTATATACAACTGCCCCATTTTGAAATAAAATCCTTAGAATTTCTTTTCTTTCGGAAGTAATTTCCACAGACATAAGATCTCTTAAAGCTCCACCGCGAGTATTAGTAATTATATTAATTTCTGCTCCTCTATCAATTAAAGATTTCACATTAGCTAGATTCCCTTGATATGCATTCCATTGCAAAAGTGTTGTACCTCCATAAGTCTTATTAATATTTACATTATATTCCAATAAAAGATCTACAATTGTAAAATGACCTTCATTAGCAGCATACCAGATAGCTGGATAAGAAAGATTATTTACTCTATTAATATCTGCACCTTGTGAAAGTAAATATTCAACTACATCAATATGACCATTTTTTGAAGCGAGAATTAAAGCTGTATTTCCATTCTCTTTACATTGATAATCTATATCTATGTTTTTATCAAACAGTTGCTTTACAAGTTCCAAATCTCCTTTATTGCTAGCATTTATAAATTTATCATTAAAAGTTACAATATTAGAATCTATGTTTAAACGAGTAGTTGTCCATAAATCATTAGATAGGAATTTTTCTTGATGTGCTTCTTGAATTATATTACTCAGTATCTCATTCTCAGATTTTATCACCTCTGGCAAGAAGTAATATTTTTGATTATAAGCATTAATATTAATATTCAAAGTAATAATAAAAATAATTAATAATAAAAAAATTGTTATTTTCATTTTCATGACAATAAAATCCTCCCTCTTTCTTCTCCCTTTTCAAATTCTCTTAGTAAAAGATTAGTATATCCTTTACTAGCCAGCCAAAAAGCTGGTCTATTCACCTTAGTAAGGTCAATAGTAATTTTTGTTTTTGACATTTATTTCATTATATCATAATAAAAACAAAAAAACACCTCAATATAAATAAAAGAGTTTCCCCATTTTTAAAAACATCATTCTTTAGGATACCAATCATAACG
>JBBJJH010000004.1:155402-189285 GCA_037623315.1 Halanaerobiaceae bacterium ANBcell28 | reverse complement strand
AGTATTTTATTTTTTAAAAATTTATATTAGGGTATTATGAAAGACCCTTAAATAATAAATAAAAACATTTATCAAAACATAAAATTCCTAATAATTTTAATAATTATAATAAAAATAAATTCTATAAGTCATATGCAGAAAGAACCATATAAACAGTTCTTTCTGCATTTTTTATTCAATCAATATCATTTATAATCTATTTCTCTTAAAAATCTATGCTACGTTTGATGCTAAAAATAATCTCTTCTTTCTCATCAACATCATCAAAGCCATCAAAACCAAGACTTTGAACAGCATCCGTAGCAAACCTACCCATTATTTCTAGACCAGAAGGTGTATTATAGTTAAGTCCTGCATAAGCTTCAATTGTGTTTTCCTCAAGCAATACATCTGTTTGCGCACCAGCAAATAATGATAAGTTATTAAATAAACCTGATGTAAACTTAGCTTCTAAATTACCATCAACTACCAATCTCTCTCCAACTCGATTATACACGCTTAATACATTTGCATTTAGATCTAAAAGATCTTCACTTAATACTAGAGCAGATAATCCAGCAAATACATCAGTTTCATAATAATCATCACTTGGATCTCTTTTTAACTCTGTATTAAATGGTAGTTTGTTTTCTACTTTTACTGCTGCATCAACCTGTCCAAAAGAACGATCTAATCTAATCCATGAACGATTGTATAATAGATCATTAGCCACTAAATCATGAACGTCCGTACCAAGAGAAAGATCCACAAAATCAATGATACTATTATCTACAGCAATTGATACTCTTCCTCCTGTACCCATTCTATCCAAGTACCCTTCTATCTCTCCTTCAATGTCATCATCTCTACGATTATAGAAAGTAGGACTAAATTCTTGACCAAAACTACTATATACTTCAAAGTCGACGTCACCAATCGGACTATTCCAATCAAGCATTAACCTTGAAAATGGTGATGCTAGTTCATTATTTCTATTTTGTTGCCAATACAAAGCTGTTAAGTCCATAGATAAATCGCGGTTAATATTACCATCTACAGAAAGTTCAACAGCATGTTCAAATGCACTAGGTTCTCCATACCAATAAGCATCTTCTTCAGCCTCAGTTTGTGCAACAAATCTCAATGCAGATAGATTGGTACGGTATGTATCTACCCATGTAGTTAGGTTAGTACCATACATAACTTGATCATTACTGTGAAAACCATAAAAAGCACTAAGAACAATAGGACTATCAAGGAAATCTGGACTTATTCTCAAACCTTCTAAAGAAATACCACGGGTATTCGTATTTCCAGCATCAATATCACTGCCGCCTTCCCAATGATTCGGTGAAAGACTAGCTGTCCAATTTGAATAATCAATATCTAAATTTCCCATCAAAACTTCAGCATTAGTAGCCATAGAGTTTAATAATCTACCATCTGCTCTTACAACTACAGAGTTGACAACCATACCTAATTCAGGCTTATTATCACCCATAAATGGAAAATCATGATTGTTATCATATTTATCATCATGAGCTACACCCCAATCACTTGCCCACATCAAATCAATATTAATTTCACCTAAATCGCTCTCAATATTTGCCCAGAGCATTACCCCTGCTGCACCTTGCATTAAGTTTTCTGGAGTATATCTAATTTCAGTAAAAGTAGATCCTCCTATTTGTAATGGACTAGCATAAATGGGTACAGCAATTAACGAAATCATAACAAAAATAGCAAAAACCATAGTAAAACGCTTTCGCATTTTAAATTCCTCCCTTTTTATATTATACTATGTTTAATATATCTGATAATAAGTAATTTTAGATCAACTCCTTTTTTTGAAGATTTGATATATTAAACAAAAATTAAATACTCATTTATGTAATTTAAATTCCTAAACTTTTATTCCTATCGTAAAATCTTAAATCTTATGTATGTATGTAATTTATTTAAATTTCTTAAATTCATCCCCGCCCTAATTCAAGGGCGAGGTTTTTGCTTTAATTTTATAATTTAAACCTGTCCAATTTTGTCACTAAAAATAAAAATTTTATCTAAATTTGTAAATTCTAAAAACCTTAAACTAAAATATATCTGTTTTCAGATTTCATTATTGATTATTTCTTAATTTTATACTTCTTCATTTAAAGCTAAAACTCCTGCAAAGAGGTCAATAAAGTGCAAAATAATTTCTGTTTTCTAAATAATAGATACTTAATACAATCAACTTAAAAGGTCAGATTAATTAAAAATCATTAATCACTATCTATTTATTATTATGTTATTGATTTCTATATTATTTCTCATTCTATTCATTCTATATATTATCTATTAATTATATTATATCTACTTATTAAGCTTAAAAATATCTTTTTAGGAACTTTCATAAGGAATAATTAATAATTCAATTTAATTATTTCCCAAAAAGCTTCTTTCGGTTCATGATCTTCATCAAATAATAATGGCCAATCATTTCTGCCCTGCACTGGAAAATAGTCTAACCAAGTAGCATCATCAGCAACACCCCAAAGAGTTACACCGGTAATTACATCACTATATTCTTTAAACAATTCAAATAACTGCTTATATCTTTCTGCTTGAAGATTCAACATAGTCTGTGTTGGTTCTGAAAGATGCCTTTCATCCCCCCAAGCAAACATAGAAATATCTAATTCAGTTATCTGAATTTCAAAATCATAATCTGTTAATTCATCCAGGGATGCAAATAATTTTATTGTAGTTTCAATTTCTTCTATTGATGGTCCATGAATATCCCAATGTCCCTGCATTCCCATTCCATGTACAGGAACACCGTCCTTTATTAATCCCTTAAGCATCTCGTAAATCTCATTTCTACGCTGTATAGTATTATAATCATTATAAAATAGTTTTACATCAGGATCCACCTCATGAGCAACGTTAAAAGCTTTTGCAATATATTCTTCACCGATTATTTCCAACCAGGCAGAATGTCTATAAGTTCCTCTATCAATAGCCTCATTAACTACATCCCAAGCATAAACTCTATCCTGATATTTATTCATTACTTTTTCAATATGTTTTTTCATTCTATCAATAACAAGCTGACGATTTTCGTCACTGATATTATATCCTTGACCTATTACAATATTACTATCATTTAATTCAACTAGCATATTGCCATTTTCATCTTCAAAGAACCAATGAGGTGTTTGGCTATGCCAGACAAGAGTATGCCCTCTAACTTTCATATCATTACCTTCTGCAAAATTAAGTAGTTCATTAGCAGTATCAAAATTAAAGTAACCTTCAGCAGGTTGCAAACTCTCTGGTTTCATGGCATTTTCTGCTGTTACACTGTTAAAATGTTTTTCTATTAAATCTTTATGTGAATCAATAGTTCTATTCCAAGTCGAAACTGCAACAGCAGTTCCAATAGTAAAATAATCGCTATATTCCTCATGCAATGACGGAATTCCATCAAAATCAATATCAAGATATGTATTATCAATAGTCGTACACCCATAAAGGAAAAGAAATAGAAAGATTACTAGCACAAAAATTTTAAATTTAATAATAATCACTCCTCTTTTTAACAATTATATCTTTTTAAAATTATTAGAATATTAACAATTTGTAATTTAGTAATTTAAGCACATAATATACTTAATTATACCATATTTTCTATAGAATATAAAGATTTTTAGGAGTATAATGGTTGTTTTGTCTAAATAGCATCTATTTTATTATAATTTGGATTAAAATATGTATAAATGTTATTATATAACATTAAAAATAAATCGACCTTAATAATTATAGACACTTTATTTAAAGACAGCTATAGGTCTTTAGATCATATAGGAACACACAAAATTGTCTAAATTATTAAGGTCTATTATTGTCTGCTTTATTTATTTTTTTATAATATAGTATTTAATTTAAAAATTAACAACTTCCCAGAAAGCTTCTTTAGGTTCACCATTTACATCAAAAAGGAATGGCCAATCTTTTCTTCCCTCAACAGGAAAGTCATCTAACCAGGTATAGTTATCAGCTACACCCCAGAATGTCACACTAGTAATAACGTCACTGTATTCTCTGAATAATTCAAATATCTCCCCATATCTTTCTCTTTGCATATCCAACATACGAGGTGTAGGTTCTTGCAATCTTCTATTGTCTCCCCATGAATATACAGAAATATCAAGTTCTGTAATTTGTATTTCTAGTCCAAGAGAAGCATACATTTCAATTGCTGTTCTAATTTCATTAATTGAAGGCCCATGAATATCCCAATGTCCTTGCAAGCCCATTCCATGAATCGGTACACCATCTTCAATTAAACCTTTTAACATTTTATAAATTCTATCCCTTTTTCCAGGTTGAGTTGCATTATAATCGTTATAAAATAATTTTGCATCTGGATCTGCTGCATGTGCAAATTCAAAGGCTTTACGTATATACTCTTCACCTATGATTTCTAGCCATTTACTTTCCTGTCTATACAAATGATTACTATCATTAGATATAGCTTCATTAACAACATCCCAGGCATAAACTTGTCCTTTATACTTGCCAACAACTTCGTTTATATGATCCTCCATATGACCAAGTACTGTTTCTCGGTCTAAAGGAATCATAAATCTAGAAAAAAACCAATCTGGAGTCTGATTATGCCATACCAAAGTATGTCCACGCATTTTCATATCATTTTCCATGGCTAAATTCACAATACTGTCAGCTCTGCGATAATTAAAAAAATCTTTATGTGCTTGTAATGTTTCAGGTTTCATTTCATTTTCAGCAGTTAAGCTATTAAAATGTTTTACAATTAGATCTCTTTCTGATTGTATTGTTCTAGAATTAACTGCAGCACCAATTGTAAAATAATCACTATATACCTCATGTAAAGAAGGTATTTCCTCTTCTTCTAAGTTTTCATCAGCAATTAGATTAAAACTTGTCCAAGATACAAATGCTAAAAATAAAACTAGAAGACATATTAACCCCTTATAACTTTTAATTTTCAAAAAAACTCACCCCTTGTATTTTTACGTATAACTCTTATTAAAAATCAATAATTTTCCAAAAAGCATCTTTTGGCTGATGATTTTCATCAAACAACAAAGGCCAATTCTTTCTATCTTTTACAGGAAAATAATCTAACCAGGTATAATCATCAGCTACTCCCCATAGAGTTACATTAGAGATAATATCTTTATATTCCCTAAAGATTGCAAAAATATCTTGATAATAGTCTGCCTGCTTTGCCAATAATTCATCTGTTGGCTCTTTTAAATCATTTGATTTATCCTCAAATGAGAATAAAGATATATCTAATTCTGTAATATGAATGTCAATATCTAATTCAGCATATTTTTCAATGGCAGCTTTAATATCATCAATCTCAAAATCATATAAATTCCAATGACCCTGAATTCCAAGACCATCAAGGGCTACCCCTCTATCTTGCATTCCTTTTAATAATTCATAGATTTTGTCTCTTTTTTCAGGAACAACTGCATTATAATCATTATAAAACAACTTCACATTAGGATCCAATTCACGAGCTAAATTGAAAGGTATATCTAAAAAGTTTTCGCCCAAAATTTCTAGCCAATTACTTTTTCTAAGCTGTTGCTCTCCTTTATCTTCAACAGCTTCATTGACTACATCCCAACAATAAACACTATCGTTATAACGATTAAAAACAATAGAAATATACTGACGTAATCTTTCAGTTAATATTTCTGCAGATACTTTGGCTCCATTTTCATCATGGAAGATATCTTCTGAAGTTTGATTATGCCATACTAAAGTGTGACCCCTAACGGCTTTATTATTCTCTTTAGCAAAATCAATTAACTTATCTGCTTTTTCATAAGTATATTTATCCTTAGACGGATTGATAGAAATTGGCTTCATTTCATTTTCAGCAGTAATGCTATTAAAGTGTTTCTTTATTAATTCTTTAGAAGAAACTATAAGTTTATCATTTACTGCAGCTCCTATTTTAAAATAATCTTTATATACATCTTGTAATATTGGAATATTTTTCTTCATATTATAAAACTCCTTCAATTTAAATTAATCTTCTAAAAATTCTTAGTTAAGAAATAATATTGAACAATATTATTATTCAATATTATTAAGTAATATCATTTCTAGTATTTCTATATTTTTCAATTATTATTTCATTTCGTTTAAATTGATACTGCTTGCCATTCAAATATTAATAAGTAATTAAACTTAATTAAATTCCAAAGGAAGTATAAATAACTTCCTTTGGAAGTAAAACTTTTTAGAAAAATTGCATATTAAACATTTTCATTAGATTAGTCTTAGTATGAGTATTTAAAATTGGTTTTACTAAGCATATGATATTTTATAATTTACATAAAATTGCTTAATAATCACTTCAAAGTAAAATCAATCTATACCTGAAGTACCCATAGTTTCCACAATCTTAGATTGATTAAATACAAATAGTAAGATCGGAACTGCTGCAAGTATTAATTGTACTGCAGCAAAAACTCCCTGTCTAGCAACACCAGCAGCTGCTATTTGAAACAGTGCAGCTGGTAAAGGTTTTATTGCTTCAGTGTAAATAAACCTTCCCCCTGTATTAATCCATAATTGCTGGAATGATAAGATCATCAATGTTAACCAGGCAGGTTTTACAAATGGCATTACTATTTTCCAAAACGTACTAAACTCAGTAGCTCCATCAATTTTAGCTGCCTCTAACAAAGTATCAGGTATTTGAGACATAAACTTACTCATCAAATAAAAACCCAAAGGAAAAGCCCAGGCTGGAATAATCATAGAATAAAGTGTATTAATCCAACCTATTCTTGATAGGATAATATAATTTGGTATAGCTGTTACCTGTGGTGCAAACATCAAAGCTAAAAGCACTATTGTAGAGAATGATTTTTTTCCCGGAAAATCATGTTTTGATACAACATAAGCCCCCATTGAAGCAGCTAAAACATGACCTCCAGTTCCAAATATTACAATCACTAATGAGTTAGAAAAATATCTTGTAAATGGAACCCAAGACTCTGACATTAAGATAAATAAGTCGCTAAAATTATTGAAAGTTGGATTCCTTACAAAAAACTGTGGCGGAAACAGGAATATCTCATTTAATGGCTTAAAAGCATGATTTATCATAAAAATCAGGGGTAATGCCATAAATGCTGCACCTAATGCTAATACAACGAAAAGGAAAAAGTCTCCTCCAGCAGATCTACTTACTCTTTTTTTTCTAATAGATAATTTCATAATTTATTCACCTACCTTATTCAGTAGATTTTGTACTACTCTTTGTGTTATAACCATTGTTAAGAATAATACAGTAGCTATAGTTGCTGCATATCCCATTTCAAAACGAACAGTACCGTAATCAATTAGATGTGTTACTACAGTTCTTGCTGCATAATCAACACTAGGAAAACCAGCCAAGGCTATCGCCTGAGCACTAGCAGCAAAAGACTGAGTTATCGCCATAATAGCACCAAACATTAATTGTGGTCTCATACTTGGCAAAGTAATGAACCATAGTTCCTGCCAACGATTTTTGATACCATCAATTGCACCAGCCTCATATAATTTGCTATCTATATTTTGCAAACCGGCAATAAAGACTAGAAAAGCTGTACCAAAACTCATCCATAGAACAACAAATATTACAACTGGTAAAATCCATTGTGGTTCCTGTAGCCATAATATTGGTTCATTTATGATATTCCAATCCATTAGAAAGGCATTTAAATAACCATAGGCATCACCGCTAAAGAATATTGTCCATACGAAAAATGCGTTTCCTGAGATAAAAGGAGCATAAAACAATAGTGTAAATATGGATCTAATTTTTGGTCTAAACTCATTTATCATCCAGGCTAAAAGCAGACTTAAAATATAACTAAAAGGTCCGGTAATTACCGCAAAAACAAAGGTGTTTTTTACAGCAATTAGAAAGACATCATCAGCCAGAAAAAGTCTAGTATAATTATCAATACCTATCCAGACTGGCGATTCCAACATGTTATAACTGGTAAAACTCAAGCCAATAGACATAATTACTGGAAAAACTACAAAGGCAAAAAAGATTAAACCAAATGGTGCAAGAAATAAATATGAAACCCTACTTTCTTTTATTTCTTTTATTTTCTTTTGCCATTTATAAGTGAAAGAATTTCTGTTTTCAAGGCCTAGTTCTGTACTCATTTCATTCCCCCCATTCTAATCTATTCCCACCAGATATATAATTCAGGATTTTCTTTAGCACGTTCTAACATTGTATCTATATCTGTTTCTAATCCAAACTCTCTTCTCTTCAGTTCTAATTCTTCTTCAATAATCCTGACATAATCTAGTAACATTTTACGGTCATCTTCCTGATCATTTATAACTCTCCTGAAGGCATTATCAAGATGACGACCTGTCATATATCCACCAGGAACCTCAGGAACACCTTTCAAATACTCCCATTGTTCATTAATAATTTCTATTTCATCTATAGTCCATGGTAATAATTGACTAGCTTCTCGATTCGCTGTTGGGAAACGAGCCGCTACACCCATCATACTCTCTAATTCACGACCATATCTTACCTGTGTTTCAGTGCTATTCCACCATTTCAGAAATTCCCAGGATGCGTCTGGCTGTTCTGTATGCCCTAAAATCATATCTGCAGCACCAGCTCTGAAAGCTAAAGTACCTGATGGAATAGTACGATCTATTGTACCATCTTCTCTTCTAGTACCAGGAATTAAGGTGAAATCCCACTTTCCTCTAATTTCTGGTGCAAATATTTGTAGTAAATTATACATTGGATAGTTCTCAATTACTATTGGCATTTCTCCAGTTCTAAAACGATTATGAGCACTAAAATCTAAAGGTAATTTATAAAGCTCATAGAAATCAGTCCACATTCTGAAGGCTTCTACAGCCGCTTCATCATGAAGGTCAGTAGCAACACCATCTGCTTGATATAAATCTCCTCCTAATTGATAAAGGAAAGTTACAAATGGCATAACACCAGGCAAAGTAGATATACTACCTGCACCTGCAGCACCCATACCCATATCAGCAGACAAGGCACGTCTTGCATCTGGAGGAGTTATCGGAAAACCGAACTCCAAATTATTTTCTTTTAATTCAGGAATAATCCTTAAAACATCATCCCATGTATCTGGAACTCCCAAGCCAAGATCATGAAGGATATCCTGTCTATAGAACATCATAGTAAATTGTTGCTGCTGTGGTAAAGCATACACTTGATCCCTGAAAGTATATGTGACAAGTGCACTTTCATGGAACCTTTGACTAATCTCTTCAAAATCATCAAATTGAGTTAAGTCAAATGCAGCATTACGCATTGCGAAGTTCATTGGAGCATCAGCTTCAATTCCAAGAGCAAGATCTGGACCTCTTCCTGCCAATGTAGCTGGCAGTAATACACCAAGGTTAACAAGTTCAAGATTTACAAATATTCCTGTTTCTGGTGTGAAACTGTCTTCAATCATTCTTTTTAAGATCTGAGCATTGTCACGACCCATAACTGCCCAAACTGTTATCGGTTCTTGATCAAGTTCACTTGCATCATATACGTCTCCAACCATATCATAATCAACAAAATAAGAAGAAATATACTTCCTTAATTCGTGATTTACTGATTGGAATATATTTGCTGTAACTTTTGGCATTTCTACTTCTGGAGATGCAACTATAAAATAATCCATCATTAATGGCTGCTCTCTAGCAGTAATAATCCAATCTCCTAAATTACCCAAAGTATCCCTAAAGTGATTGATTCTACGTTGGATAGTACGCGGTCTATCATACATATCAAGCATTTGCCTACCCACTTCTCTTAAGCGGGCAACCTGCTCACCACTTTCTCCACTTAATTCTTCAATTTCACTAGCTAAATCATATAACATATTTCCATATTTATTAAGACTTTCAAGTACATGTGGAATTCTTCTTTCTAATTGATAATCCCTATGCCTATCAGGAGTAGAAGAAGTTATCATAATAATTTGTCTAAAGGCATTATTTAATTCAAATAAAATATCTTCAGTTTCTCTAATTATAGAAGCCATTTCACCCATAATAGCTTCCATACGAATAATATTTTTACCTTCATTGAAATAAAAATAGTATGCTTCACCTTTTTCTTCACCAGGAACTGTCATAGAATAATTACTGGAAAAAAGGAAATTAATCGAATCAACTTCCTGAAAAGGTACTTCGCCATTAATATATAAACGCCTAGCAGAAACTTCGCCTCTATTAATATTTTGCTTTGCTTTAAAGCCAATTTTATAAAGGCCAGCCTCAGGTACTTCTACTTCCCATTCAACCCATTCACCTGCATTTTGCCAACGTTGTCCACCAATTGTATTCAATCTAATTAAAGCATGATGGTATGGCACAACAGTTGGGTCAGATTGATCGAAAACTGGATATATTGTAGGTGTAGATTTTGCAACTGCATCCTGAGCTAGAATCCTAACTTTAATACCTTCCGTTTCTCTATATCCCTTAGCTGTCATTTCAGCAAGATAGTCAGAATATGAAGGTCTATCTTCAACTTGATACAATCTTAAGTGATTTATAGCCATAGGCTCTCTTTGAGATTCAAGAGTAAGAGTATTTAAACCCTCTTCAAAGAAAAACAAGAATGGCTCATTGTAATAACCTAATCGATCAACTATATTTACTGATAACCAACGTGGTGCTTCTTTTTGCGGAGGACTTATTTCATTACCTCGATTATCTTTTCTTATCTCTCCATCATTAACCCACACCCTAAAAAAGTCTAAATATCTTGCATCTTCAAAAGGAAATTCTCCATTTATTTTTAGGCCACGAGTAATATCTGATGTTCTTCCTTCAACAGGAAAATAATCAAGTGAAATATTATAAAAACCAGCTTCATCAACATAAAATTCATATTCTACAAAACCACTTTCTTCAGTGATAATAGCATCTATATTTTCGTCTCCAAGATTTTCAGCAATTTGGATGTCCATATCTGTGTCAGTATAATCAAATGCTGATATAATAATTTCTTGATCTGGTCTTGAATAATCACTATACAAGTGTAAATATTCATCATATGTTAAATACTCTTGAAAATTCAAAGTACTAACATCATATATATCAGCTGAAATACTAAGAGAAATTGCTAATACAAAGACAAGTGCTAAACCTAATAATATACTATATTTAAAATTATACTTTTTCATATCTTCAACTCCTTACATCTAGTATTAAACTAACCAACGATTCCACTTCTCTCTACACTTTCTATAAAGTAACGTTGCATAAACCCGTAAAGTACTAATAATGGTGAAATAACCAATATCATACCAGTATTATTAAGGAGTGACTCATACTGATCTCCTTGAGTGGATAAAGGTGCCTGACCATCTGTTACTGCTTGGATTACCCTATTAGCTACTAATTGTAAAGCCATTGGTAAATAATGACCACCACCCATGAAAAGAGTAGTAAAGAAAAAGTCATTCCACTGCCAAACAAAAGCAAATAGGAAAACAATTATTAATCCTGGAACAGCACCAGGTAACATAACCTTTATAAATGTCCTTAAAAGCCCAGCACCATCAATATAGGCTGCTTCTTCTAGTTCTTTAGGCATGCCTTTAAAGAACTGTCTCATGATATAAATAAACAAGCCATTTCTCAAACCTGTTCCTGTAATTGAAGTCAAGACAAACGGCCAGTATGATCCTATTAGATTAAACCCTCCCTCTGAAAATAAACTTAATAAACCAAATAAATCAAAGTATCTCATATTTAGATATAGAGGAATCATAATCATTTGCGGGGGAACAATTAGTGTAAACAAAACCAATCCAAAAATTAAATTTTTACCCCTAAAATCAAATCTAGCTAAACCATATGCCACAACTGTACAGGATGCTAATTGTAATAAACTAACTAAAATAGTCAAAGTCATAGTATTAAATAAAGCAGAAGGATATCGCATATGCTCCCACACCATACTATAATGCTCAAAAGTAACATTACGCGGAATCCATTTTACAGTTTGATCATATAAGTCTCTTACTGGCATCAAAGAGTTTGAAAACTTCGATAGAAGAGGCATAAGAATGATATAAGATATGCCTAGCAACAAAACCGTTCTTGCAATGCTTATTAAAAGCTTTTTAAGCTTAATTTTATCTATTTTTATATTAGAAGTAACACTTGAAACTCTAGAATTCTTCATCAAAAAACCTCCATTCTTAGCTTATGCTGGAAACAAAACGAAACTTAATTTTATCACTACTCACGATAGAAAACATGCTTATTTACCAATTTATATATTATCGCTAATATTAAAGCTATCGACGCAAAATACATAGTAGCCATAGCCGCTCCAACCCCAAATCGATTACCAGAGAAGGTCATCTCTCTAATTAAAAGAACAAGAGGGTTATTAGCTGCAATCAAAGAATCAACAACAGTATAAATTGTATTTGTAATAATCAGTGGACTAATCATTGGAAAAGTAATTAACCAAAATGATTCCCATCCACTAGCACCTTCGACTTTAGCAGCTTCATAAACAGAAGGTGAAATTGACTGAAGGCCAGCTAGAAATATTAGAATTTGGATACCTGACGAACGTATAATATCTGGAATACTATCAACAGCAGCAAGTATAAAATATATCACCTGTTCTGGCATAAACCTGGTTTGCACCAACAGAGCCCTTAAAGCTTCGCCACTAAACATAAATGAGTCTTGATTAGCTTCCAACATTTGAGTTATAATATCGTTTGTTTCCATTCTCAATACAACACCAGCACTATAGATTACAGGCAAAAAGAATATTACCCTTGCTATACCTCTACCTTTGAACTTTTGATTTAATATAACAGCAGCAAAGAAACTGAAAGCAAGAATCATTGGTAACTGAGTGAGCATCGCTATCATTGTTTCTATAAAATCTTCTCTAAACTGTGTGTTAACAAAAATAGAATAATGATAGTTATTAAAACCAACATTGCTTAAGGTATAACCTGTTCTACTAAACTCTATAGAACTAAAACTATAGATTACCGACTGAATAAACGGATATAAGAAAAACAATATAAAACCAATCACAAATGGGAGTGTGAACATATACCCGCCAATCTTTTTTCTGTTTTCAACAGTTACACGAAACTTATTTCTTAAACTCATCTCACATCTCCCCCCTTATTACTTCATAAGAAACAGCAGGAATTATAATACCATTATAATCGACATCTTCTTGATTATAGTTCACTAAAATTGAAATACCATTTTCATAACTTGTTTTATAAACCCTATCCATTAATCTCTCATGACTAAAGATTCTCATACCCTGTACTTCTCTTAATACTTCATTTACTTCATGATAATAAGCAACTGCCTCATCAATATAATCTAAATAATGAATAGAGTATAAATTTTCATAATCACTCTGCTTTAAAATATTAGACTCTTGATGACTTAATTTATAATAAGGCAAAGCTCCAATTTCAAGTAATTTCAATGGATAAGTGTTTAATCTATCTGCTAAATTAATAGGATTTCCTGAGTACTGGAAATACCCATGTAGAACCATTTGATAAAAGGGAATAGCCTCATCAAGTAACAAATGTGCATCACTATATACTGGCATATTCAGAACATAATCAGCAAAAGGTAAAGTATATGCATTACCACCATTTATCAGAAGACTCATTGCCCCATCATTATTAATACTAGCTAATTGTTCTATAACTAGATTTTTTGATTCTTCACGATCAACAAGTCTGTCTCTACCTATCCTATAATCAGCGTGTAGGTGATCACCTATATATCTCAAGGAAAGAGCATCAATATCATATCTACTGTAACTATCTAGAAAACTACTAACAAGACTATCTAGTGCTCTTGGAGATAATATATCTTTTGTTTTATCTTCTTCAGCCCTAAAAGTAGAGATATTAAATTCATCATAGATAAACGCCTGTCTTCTATTTAATAACCTAGCATTATCTCTCCGCGGACTATATCCATCAAACAATCTTGTTTCATAGACATTTAAGAATGATATATCAGGGTAAAAAGCCATATTGTTTTCAAAAAGCATATCCCTTAAATTTTCAAAATCGGAAGATGAACCAAGTTTTCTCTCTAATCTAGCTGCCGCAGGATAGTAGTGTTTATATCCACCGCGAGACCATCCACTATATTTCAAGACAAGGTTCTCAAGACCTTTTTCCTTAAATTCACTTACGATATCGTTAGCTTGATTATAAGTGGTAAGTGGCTCAACCACTCTTGTTTGTACACCCATCACAGGTAATATTCTGTCAACACCACCTATTAATTCAAGGAAAAATGGAATGTCTTCATTTTCTTTTGCGATTCTATTTAAATCATGTTTTTCAACTAAATATTCTTGATACGTTCTAGCCATTGAAGAATAATCACTTTCTTCATCCTGCAATAACTTATATCTGATTTGAATATCAGTACTTGCAATACGTTCCTGATACATATTAATAGCTAATGTCTGTACTTCATATACACCTGTCATTCTCTCTCTTGTCTGAGCAATTAAATCAAAATTAGCAAAAGCTCTATTATAAGAATCTCTCATGCCAGATACTAAGGCATTAATCTGAGCTAATCCATCAGCCTCTTCTATAATAGCAAGAAAACCTCTCTCTCCATGATTAATACCAAAAACAGGCATATAAATATCTTCATCTAAATATGGTGCATATTCAGCAACATCTGTCCTTGTGAAATCTCTTCCATATACACGTCTTTGATATGGTGATAAATTAGTTTTCCCGTTATTTAAATGAATAAGTGCACCACTTCCATCAGGAACAAAAATATAACCATCTTGTTCCCTATTTGCAGCATCAAAGTATGGTAATACACGTAATGATGTCAAAGGTAACGTTACTCTTCTTCCCTCTACCTGATCAAAAACATCATGTGGATAAACAATACTATCTGCAGGTACCCTTACCAATAAATCTCTAGCATCCAATTCATATTCTAAGGCTATTTCAAACAATCTTAGACTTGGATATGGTATTGGATAATTATATTTTAAATGCTCATCTTGAATTCTATCAGGGGTAAATCCTGATTTTTGAACAACATCAATCATACGCTCTCTATCCCAGGGCATTATCTGTGACTTTTGAACATAAGTTGGATTATCAAAATAATATTCTAGATCTTCAGTAGTAACATTACTCAATCTAGCATAATCCATACTTTCTTGAATTTCTCCTAAAATACCCTGTATTAATCTTCTCCTATTTCTGTCTGACATATTTTCATCTAAAATAGCAATAGTATAGTCTCCAAAAAGAGCATCTTTATCTACACCATGTATATCTAAACGTTGATAATCCTCATCCATTTCTACCAGTTCTATTAGATTATATTGATTTCTCAAAAAATTAGCATCTGAATCTGATAAATGAACTGCTAGTTCATTCTCAAAAATTTCTTGACTAATTATTGTTGGTATATAATCTTCATCTTCCCATTCTCTTCCAAATTGATAGTCAACCCTTAAGCCATTATCATTTACATCTATCTGAAATTGACCACGGCTGACACTATCATTATAGCTGTTCATAGACCTTTGTCTATCTGCTTGAATAAAAAAGTCAAATGATAACTGAGAACTCATAGCATCCAATCCACTACCACGAGCTTGTGTTTCCATCTCATCTCTATCAGGTGGATTTGTGTACCAGATTTCTCCTGTACTTTTATCCTGAACAGCAACCTCAGCTGTATCATGATTTACATATAGTTTTAAATATTCATTTTCAACAGCAAATTCATAGCCATCTACAATTTCAATAATATTATCTTCTACTTCTACTTCTACTTCTATTTCTAATTCATTATCTAGATTTGTTTCTATTATTTCTTCTGCATAGAGATTTGAACTGATAAAGAATAAGAGCAAAAGTAATATTATAAAAGTATTTTTTGTTTTATTAAACGATAACATAGACACCATCCCTTCAATTATGAATTAAAACAAATAAACTTCAATAGTTAAATAAATCTATAATCGATATACAATCTCAAAGTATATTTCTGAAAAGAAAGTATAAACCTGTTCAGACAGGTTAAAGAATAATATACTTAAGAAGATCACAAAAACCATTCCAAAGAAAGTAACTAAAGTAGTAAAGAAATTTTTCTTCATATCAAAATTATGAGTAACCATAATCCCAAAGAATAGCAAGAAGACAGCCCATGCAGCTGCTAATGCTAAGAAGAAATAATAGAAAGCTCCCTCATCAATAGTAATCATATGGGAAACAATAGTTAAAGGTATATTTATTAGTATAAGTGGTGTCAATGCATATGCAGACGCTATAAATATATCTCTAAAAGTACCTTTACCTTCTACTAGCGTTGTCATAGACCAGTTAACAACACACCATAATAAGAATGGTAATAATACACTGGCAAATTCCATGATAATATTCAAACGAGTTAAGTCCATGTGATTAAAGATAAATCCTGTATACTGACGACTAAATACATAGGTTAAAGTTGTCAATATTAGTATAATTATAGCTGCAGGATAATTACCCCTTTTCTCATGTTTTAAATCCCAGAATCCATCAAAAGGATGAAAAATAACATGAAGAGAATATTTCAAACTATTTAACACTCGTTTAACTTGACCGCTAAATGCTAACTTTTCATCACTTATAGCTACAACTTCTTTAAACACGGCAGAAGCTTTACTTTTCTTCTTTTTATATATTTTAAAAGCAATATATAATAAGATTATAGTTGCGAAGATATATCCTAAAATATCATTTAAGACTTCTCGTCTATATAGTCCAAAAGCTTCTGAATAATAATCTCTATTATTACCCTGTCTAAAATAATACATAGCATCTCTAAACTCATCCTGCCTTAGATATGCAAGACCAATACCTGTGTATGCATGTTCATTATTAGAATTAGCCCTTAACACTTCTCGCCACAGTTCATTAGCCTCGTCATAACGACCATGATAATGTGCAGCTATAGCACCTTGAATATTTAATGCATAATCTGTAGGACTATAACTTGTAATTCTATTCCTTTCCCTATCTAAAATTAATTTATTGCCATTCAATACGTCTAAAGCAACTGGCAACCTGTTAGCACCATATTTACTATCTCTAAAACCAAAGACATAAAGGAGGTAACCATCATTATCGTATGTGAATACACGACCTCTATTTCTATCAAGAACACTATAAACACCATAATCCTGCACTAAAACATCAGTAAAAACAGATGGACCTGTTATATTAGCTTCATCATATTGATCTGGAAATCCAATATCTCCTATAACCCACCATACAGCATTACGCCTTAGAACATCTTCCCCACTAGGATTCAATCTTCTTATAGCTTCACGCTCAACCTCTGTTCCACCAATAACTGTAGCATAAATAAAACCACGGTCATCAATATCAATACTACTATACTCAGTAGGCAGTCTTAATTGCATTCTATCCATTTGTTGCTCTGTAGCCAATAGTCTCCAGAACTGATCCCAGAGATTAAATCGAACATGAGGAGCACCAATAAAACCACGGAAATCTCCATTTCTATCAAAGACCAAGACACCTTCATAAGTATCATCAGATAAGACATACATTCTACCTGCTATATCTACTGCTACTTTGATAGGTCTATAAGAGAAATCTCCAGGAAGTACACCTTCTACCTGTTCAACTGGTTCACCTATTATATCAATTACTTCCCCATCTTCATTAAATTTAATAATTCTTCCATTGTTCATATCACTAACATACAAATTTTCAGATCTATCAACAAAAAGACCTCGTGGACTATTAAAAGAATCAAGTTCACCATTATTATCAAATTCTTTAATTACATTAAGCACATTCCACTCATCATCAAAAACAATTACCCGATTGTTTCCAGAATCCGAAATATATACTCTGTTGTTCTCACTAACAACTAAATCTCGCGGACTCCTCAAACTACCAATTTCAGAGTCTGTAAAATCAATCACGCTGTCTGTTACGTAAGGTAACGGAGCAGGCATAGGGTCTCCCCAGTAATCAAAAGTATAACTACTATAAGGGATGTTAAAATTCATAGCATCAGTACTTGCGAAAACAAGTGAAGAACTTGCAAGTACTATCATTATTATCAATACAAAATAAAATTTATTTCTTACACTCAAAACATCCAACCCCCTCATCTATCTAATTAAATTACATTAAATAAAATGACTTAAATTGTCATTTGATATCGTTATTTTTTTCTTTTAAATAGTTAGAATATTAAACCATTTAATAATTATTAGCCATTTATATGATTATAAATAATTTTTATCACTTTTAATAGATACTAAATAAATCTAAGAACGAATTTGCTTGGCCATCATATTTTCAAGTAAATTAAATTTTCTATATAGAAAATTCCACATATCTTGAAGATTCACATGTTGAAATATAATATAAATTCAGTAATAATATAATTATTTAAATTATATTATCAGTTATACTGAAACCGGTTTTCGCTTAGCATAAAATAAATGCAAAAATTTTTAAGAAGACCCTTTTTATTTCCAGGCATTAAAACGGGGTCCAGTTAAAAGAATTTATTATATTATCCTTAAAATCTGAACCCCAATTATTAACAATTTCTTTTTCCCAACTCCTAAGAAAGCTAATTATTACAAAATTGTAGAAAAAGCAATTTCATACATTATAATTATTGGTCTAAAGCGTCATCTAAAAGTGATTGAGCAACAGGAGCTATTTCAGCAACAGCACCAGCAGCACTACTTTCACCACTCATAA
This sequence comes from Halanaerobiaceae bacterium ANBcell28, assembly GCA_037623315.1. Classification (GTDB taxonomy): domain Bacteria; phylum Bacillota; class Halanaerobiia; order Halanaerobiales; family DTU029; genus JBBJJH01. The sequence goes on along the minus strand of JBBJJH010000004.1, from coordinate 170,434 downwards.
TATCTTGATAAGCTCCACCCCATACTCCATCCCAGGATGGTCCAATAATTCCTTCATAGTAGTTAGCTAAACCTGACCAATTTTCTACACTTTCATAAAGAACTTGATAAGATACAAAGTCAGTTGCTCTTTCTACAAAAGTTTCATCTTGAGCTTCGTAGAACTCATCTACTCTAAATAAGAAGTTATCAAGAGCAAGCATAGCTTCTGGTTGAGCTGCATTAGCTGGTAAATATAGTGAATCTACATTGTCAGAAGAATAAACATATTCAGTAGCACTAGGTCCCATTGGTATTGGTAATAGTCCATATTCAGCTTCTAAACCATCACGTAATTGTCCAACTTCCCAAGTAGGCATCATTGCAAAAGCAGCTTGACCATCAAAGAATACTTCTTTTTGCCATGTTCCACCTGTAACACCTAACTCTTGGTTCCACTCTCTAATTTGTCTTAGAGCTTCAACAGTTTCAGGCATATCTGCTACATACTTAATTGCACCGTCAACTTCCTCAGTTATGCGACCATTGTTACTAAAAATAATTGTATCAAAATTGTTATCAATGTGAGCTAGACCCCATTGATCAACTTCACCATCATTATTTGTATCTCTAGTAACACGTTCTGCTAAGTCAGTAAGAGTATCCCATGTCCACTCACCATTTTCATATAATTCATATGGATCAGGTAAACCTTCACGCTCAATTAAATCTTTATTGAAAGCCATCAATTGAACATTATTGTGAATTCCATTAAATACACTAAAAGTATATTTGTTTGGTCCTAATCCTAATGCATCACCCATAAGTTGATGCTGATGTGGCATGTTTGCATAATAGTCATCACTTAAGAATTCATTAACTGGAAGAATAGCACCAGCAGTTCTTAATGGTAAGAAGTTAGGGTGTGGAAGCATCCAGAAATCATAGTCTGAGTCTCCAGCCATGAAACGGCTAAACATATTTTCCTGTAATTCTTCACCCCATGATAATTGCAAGAATTCAAAACCACCAATGTTAAACTTCTCCATAGCTTCATCTAAACGACCAGCGTAATCTCCACCTTCTTCAAATTCTTCTAATGGATTCCACCAAGCAACATAAGTTACAGTAGCTCCACCAAAATCAACATCACCAAAGTCCATACGATCAGATGTGTATCCAAAGGCTGTAGCAGATAATAAAACAATAAATAATGCTAATAATAATACTTTGTTTTTCATTTTTTCTTCCTCCTTAATTTATTTTTTAATTCAAAAGCTAAACCTGTCATTTTATTTTTGCTATCACCTCCTTAAATATGTAGATAGCTATATAAATTACTTTATTGAAATTATGAACTTAAATTATAACAACTTCCTCTTTCAACTAAACTTGCTGGCATTATAACAGGTGAAAAATTTTCTTTATTTAAAATTTTTAATAATAATTCAGAGGCTGCCTTACCTAAATTAAACTGATTTTGATCAATAGTTGTTAAGTTATAATGCTTGCTTAATTCTATATTATCAAAACCAACTAAGGAAAAATCTTTTGGTACGAACATCTTCTTTTTTTTCAGTGCATTTATTATACCAATCGAAAATATATCTTCTGAAAAAATAGCTGTAGGTCGATCCTCAAGTTTTAAAATCCTCTCGATATATTCAAATCCTGTTTTCTGTCCATATTCACCACTGAGCACCCAATCAGAATTATATCTTAAACCTAATTTGTTTATTGTTTTTTGAAAACCCAGGAAGCGATCCTTAGCTGGCTTAAAACCACTTGGACCCATAATCATCCCTATTTTTTCATGCCCCATCTTATATAAATACTCAACAGCCAATCTGGCTCCATTAACATTATCAGACATTACATATGAAGCATTTTTACCGACAATATCTAAATCAACAGCTACTGTAGGTATATCAGAATTTAATAATCTAGCAAAATAATCTGATTCTATTTGTCCAAAACCCATCAAAAGAACTCCATCCACATTGCGATTGTAACACTTCTCAGTAAAGGAAAAATCTACCCAAGTGTCTCCCCAACGTTTGTTGGTAAAGTACAAAATATCATAACCATGTGTACCCAAAGTATATTCTACTCCCTCGAAGACTTCACGAAAAAAGAAATTATTCAAACGACTAGGATCAAATATTCCTATAGTTAAAGATTTGTTTGTAGATAAACTTCTCGCAGTCGCATTAGGCCAATAATTATGCTCCCTCATGATTTTTAGTATTTTACGTTTTGTATCTTTATTTACATCAGGATAATCATTAATAACCTTTGAAACTGTCGCCTTAGAGACATTAGCCAATTTCGCTATATCATTAATAGTTTTCAACTTTTCTTTAGCCATATTAACCATCTCCAGAAACCGGTTTTTATATATTAGAATCAAAAAACTATTTCATAAAACTTGCTTGTCTAAAATTATGATTTGCTATAGCTACAAGTAACTAAAATAAATCGAGATAGAAATTTCATTATTTTAGCAAAAATAGCATGATTTTGAAACCGGTTTTTATTTGTAAATATAAGATAAAAATTGAATAGATTTACAAATAATAACTTATTTAAGTTATAAAACAAGTTAATTAATATAGTTTAGTATTATCCTTATTTAACTTGTCTTTATTATATTATATTAAATAAAAGATGTCAATATGAATTTAATATTAATAATAATATTTTAAAGATTTATCAAAACCGGTTTTGTTCATTTATGATGGAGAATTGACACTACTTCTCCATCATAAATGTAAATGTTTACTAATACTCCATTTCTTGCTTATTACCTTTCACTTCAAGTTCAAGAGATAAAACTTTCTTAGCAGTTAATTCTTCACTTCTAGCATCAGCTTGCTGTCCACCTACGAAAATTTTAAATACACCAGGCTCCAGGTAGCACTTTCCATCATCATCTATTAAAGCCAGGTCTCGTAGTTTTAGCACAAATTCAACCTTTGTTTTTTCTCCAGCATCTAAATTAATACGTTTAAAACCTCTTAAATCCATATTAGCTACTCTTGTAGTAGCTTCAATATCTTTTATATACAATTGAACAACTTCGTCTCCATTTCTATCTCCTACATTTTCTATAGTTACAGAAACTTTTATGTCTTTATCCGATTCACTACTTATTTCATTATCAGTTATTTCTAAGTCACTATATTTAAAATCTGTGTAACTTAATCCATATCCAAATGGATACAATGGTTTTTCTTTCATAAAGCGATAAGTTCTATTATCCATATTATAGTCTCTAAAAGGTGGTAATTGATCCATTGATTTAACAAATGTTAAAGGCAATCTTCCTCCAGGATTATAATTACCAAAGAGAATATCAGCTACAGCAGTCCCACCTTCTTCTCCAGGGTACCATGCTTCTAAAATAGCAGGAACATTTTCATGAGGCCAATTTAAATCTAAAGGACTACCATTTAATAAAACAAGTACAACAGGTTTACCCAGTTGGCTTATAACTTTCAATAATTCTAACTGCATACCAGGAAATTGAAGATTTATCTTATCTCCGCCACCATCAGAATTAGCAAATTCTCCTTCTTCTCCTTCTAACTTAGGAGATAATCCCAGGCACATAACTACAATATCAGAACGCTCAGCAGCAGATAAGGCTTCAGCAAAACCTGTGGTTGGAGGATTCCCCCAGAATGATTCTGGTGTTTCACCCATAGCACAACCTTCTGCATAATAGACTCTGGTATCATCATTTACTGCTTCTTGAATTCCTTTTAGGACAGTTGTATATTTAGATGGGAGTCCAGAATAATTTGCCAGTAGAACATCTTTACTATCAGCATTTGGTCCAATTACAGCAATATTTTTTATTTCATCTTTGTCTAAAGGTAATAATGAATCTTCATTTTTCAACAAGACCATAGATTCTCTCGCAGTTTCTAATGCTTTTTGTCTATGTTCGTCACTGTCATTTACCTCATAAGGAATACTATTAAATGGGACTGCATCTTCAGGGTCAAACATTCCTAATTTGAATCTAGCTCTCATGAGCCTTTTAACAGATTTATCAATGGTCTCTTCACTTATCATTCCTTCTTTAATTGCTCTTTTCAAGCTTTCATATACTTTCCCACAGTTCAAATCACAGCCAGCATTTACAGCCATAGCTGCAGATTCTTCAGGACTATCTTTTACTTTGTGATTTTCATGTATATCAGCAATTGCTCCACAATCAGAAACATAATGCCCTTCAAACTCCCATTCACCTCTAAGGATTTTCTCCATCAATATATCACTAGCACAAGCAGGTTCACCATTTACTCTATTGTATGCACCCATTACAGCTTCAACCTTTGCTTCCTTTACAGCATCTCTAAAAGCAGGCAAGTATGTTTCATAAAGATCTTTGTCATTTGCGATAGCATCAAATTCATGGCGTTCAAGCTCTGGTCCACTATGTACCGCAAAATGTTTAGCACAGGCCGCAGCCTTCATATACTTAGGATGGTCTCCTTGTAAGCCTTTAATAAAACTTACACCAAGACGACCTGTTAAGTAGGGATCTTCTCCATAAGTTTCTTGCCCCCTACCCCAACGCGGATCTCTAAAAATATTTATATTTGGAGTCCAATAAGTAAGTCCTTTATATATACCTCTATCTTCATGTTTTACAAACTCATTATACTTAGCCCTACCCTCATCTGCTATTGTAGAAGCTACATCTTGTAAAAGGTCCTGATTAAAACTAGCTGCCATTCCTATCGCTTGAGGGAAAACAGTAGCAACACCTGCTCTAGCAACTCCATGAAGACATTCGTTCCACCAATTATATTCATGAATGCCCAATCTACCTATAGCACTCGAATAATATAACATTTGACTAGTTTTTTCTTCTAGCGTCATCCTTGATACTAGATCATCAACTCTTTCTTCCAATGTGGCATCTGGATTTTTATACAACTCTAAATTTTCTTTTGATTTACTCATAATATTTACCCCCCTATTTGTAGATCTTTCTATTTTTTTCATCATTTATACCTGTTTTTCTATAAAAATATGTGTTTATCACATCTCTCCACTCTTTAGCATGTTCCAATTGGCCATCAAGTCTTTCCATAACTTGATTGAATATTTTAGAATCAATTTCATCTTCCAATTTAGACCATTTGTTTATCATATCTTCAAGCTGTTCAACTCCCTCAAAGTGTGTATCATAAATGTGTTGTATTAATGTTTTTCCTGATTTTAATCTATATCTATAAGGGACATGGTGAAAGAATAATAATAACTCTTCAGGACAATTTTCCATAGACTCATATTTTTCTTGAATTTCTGGATGATATTGACCAGTATAGCCAGTACCAAACTTAAGGGTTCTATCAACACCTATACCATGATGATCAGCACGATGATAAGTTCCCCATGGGGAGAATTCGTACCCATCAACATTAGGACCATAGTGATGATTTGGATTTACCATCCAACCAATACCTAGTGGAGAAGTATAATTTTCATAAATCTCCCAAGAATCCATAAGCATTTCTCTTATAGTTTTAAGTACTTTTTCTTTATTAGCAAAAGTATTTTTAATCCATTCTTCTGCTATCTCCACTGCACTCATATCCGGATTCCAGGAAAGTCTACCATAGGAATATAAATTTGCCTGCGCTAGTGTATGACCTGTCCAGTTTTGATCATCACCTACGTTTACAACAGCGGCAAAACCACTATGTTTCTGCTTAATCAGACTTCCATCTACTATTTTTTTTACTTTCGAGCCCTTACCTTTAGCATATGTGTCAAACTCCAGTATTTCCTTCCACTGAGTTGCAAGATAACAGAGGTGACGTTGTTGTCCAGTATATTCCTGGGTAATTTGAAGTTCTAGTATTTGATTGGTGTTCTCTAACCCTCCAAATAGTGGAGAAACAGGTTCTCTTACCTGAAAATCCATTGGACCATTTTTAATTTGCAATATTACATTGTCTTTAAATTTACCATCTAATGGTTTGAAATTATCATAAGCCGCCCTCGCCCTATCTGTCTTATAATCACGCCAATCCTGCAAGCAATTATAAACAAAACAGCGCCAGATCAAAAGACCTCCATAAGGTTCTAATGCTTCAGCTAGCATATTGGCACCATCGGCATGAGTTCTATCATAAGTAAATGGACCAGGACGATGCTCTGAGTCCGCTTTTACCAGATAACCACCAAAATCAGGTATCTCATTATATAATTCAGCAGTTTTATCTTTCCACCATTTTCGTACATCTTCATCAAGTGGATCAGCTGTTTCTAAACTGCCTATTTCCATAGGACTCGCATAATTTATACTAAGAAATGTCTTAATACCATATGCTCTAAATATATTGGCTAATGTTTTTGTCATATCAAGTTTATCACTAATTAGTCTAGTTTCTTCTTGATGTACATTTACATTATTAATAGATATACTATTAATACCTATAGAACTTAATAGTCTAGCATAATCCTTTACTCTATCCATATCTTCTCTTAAACGATTATCTTTATAAAATATGGAGTTACCAGCATAACCTCTTTCAATACTGCCATCCAGATTATCCCAATGATTGATTATTCTCAATTGATTAACAGGGTTATTTATCATGTAAATATCCTCTAAATCAAGAGACATTTTTATAGTTCTCAGGAAAGCAAACAAACCATATAATAATCCTTTATCTGTCTTCCCTGTTATCAAAATTCTTTCTACATCAGAATTAATAGTTTTAATTATAAAACCCTCTTCTTGAATTTTATCTATTTCTTCAGCAGTAATTTCCTCCTTAATAAGTGAACTATCATCAACTTTTGAGATAAGTAGAAAAACATCACTAAAATCTTCTGTAAGAGAAACACAGCTATTATCAAAAAGAGAAGTAAAAGCCCTCTGGATTTCGTCTTTCATGGAATCAATAATAATTCCTTTACCTTTGAGACCAATTTTTTTAAATTTCTTTTGATAATTATTCAAGAAAGCCTCGTCTTCAATCTTATCATATGATAACCAAGCCCTATACATTTTATCTTCTTTCATCGTATGACTTAAACTTATATCCATTTTTTCACTCTCCATTATAAAATATAAATACATTTGGTACAATTTTTTGAGCTGAATATATATAATTCGAGTTCGTTTAGCAAATGGCTATAGGTAGGCAATTATTAACTACTCTAGAAAGTGCGAAAGAAAGTGCAAATTTAATTTTTATAATCATATATTTTACAGTTCTTTCATCTTAGCAATTGCTTCCCATAAACCATTTAAATATGTTGCACCAAGAGCACGGTCATAAAGTCCATAGCCAGGACGAGCTTTTTCTCCCCAAATCATCCTTCCATGATCAGGACGCATATATCCTTCAAAACCAACATCATGATATGCCTTCATTATTTCAAACATATCAAAAGAACCATCACTGGATAAATGAGAAGTTTCATGGAAATCCCCAGGTGAATATATTTTAAGATTTCTTATATGGGCAAAATGAATCCTACCCATTTTTCCAAAATAACGAACAAATTCAGGAATGCTATTATCTGGGTTTGCTCCTAACGAACCACTACATAGAGTAATACCGTTATAAGGGCTATCTACCAATTTCAACATTCTTTCAATGTTTTCTTTAGAAATTATTATTCTAGGTAAGCCATAAATAGGCCAAGGTGGATCATCTGGATGAATTGCCATTTTTATATCCGCCTCTTCGCAAACAGGAATTATAGCTTCTAAAAAGTATTTTAAGTTATCAAAAAGTTTATCTTCATCAATATTTTTATATAATTCCATTATATTTTTTAATTCTGCCAATCTTTCAGGCTCCCAACCTGGCAAAGAAAAACCTTCTGAGCTTTCATCTACTTTTTCCACCAATGCAATAGGATCAGTATTTTGAATTTTATTTTCTTGATATGATAAAACAGCAGAACCATCATCTAAAACCCTAGCCAAATCAGAGCGCAACCAATCAAAGACAGGCATAAAATTATAACAAATTACCTTTACACCCACTTTAGATAGATTCCGAATTGTCTCTTTATAATTCTCAATATACTTATCTCTACTATCTAGACCAAGTTTTATATCTTCATGAATATTAACACTTTCAATTACTTCTAACTCCAAGCCATTCTTATGTACTTGATTGGATAATTTTTTAATTTTATCAAGTGGCCATACTTCTCCGACTGGAATATCGAAAAGCGCGCCTACCACTCCAGTCATTCCAGGTATTTGCGCTATTTCAGATAAACTTACACTATCGTCATCACTACCAAACCAGCGAAAAACTAATTTCATCATTATCACATCCTTATATTATTTATCTACTTTATTTTATCCTATAAACACTATATATATAAGAAATAAGTATATATACAAGATCATTATTAAAACCGGTTTCTAAAAACATCAAAAAGAAAGCAAATTAGAATATATCTAAATTGCTCTACATGTTTTTCTTTCAATAAGTTTAGTAGGTAAAACAAGTGGAGAAAAACTATCTTTATTTATTATGTTCAATAATAAATTTGCTGCAGATTCGCCAAGTCCTATCTGATTCTGACTGATAGTAGTAAGTTCATAGTGAATACCTAATTCAATATTATCAAATCCAATAATCGAATAATCATCAGGTACATCCATTCCATTATCTTTTATAGCTCTGATAGCTCCAATGGCAAATATATCTTCAGCAAATATAGCACTTGGTTTATCTGACATTTTAATTATCTCTAACATTGCATTATAACCTGTTTCTATAGCATATTCACCACTAAAAAGCCAATTAGGATTATACTTGATTCCAAGTTCATCCAAAGCTGATTTAAAGCCAAAGAAACGATCGTTAGCAAGTTTAAATCCTGTAGGACCTTTTATCATTGCAATTTTTTCGTGCCCTAATTTAGCCAAATATTTTACAGCTTTCTTACTCCCACTAATATTATCTGACGTAACGTAAGAAGCACATGAACCTACAATATCCAGATCTATAAAGACTGATGGTATATTAGAATTTATTAAATCCTCAAAATGGTTTTGTTCAATATGACCAAAACCCATCATTAGCACACCATCTACGCTACGATTGATACACTTATCTTTAAAACTAAAGTCAACCCATGACTCTTCCCATTTCTTACTAGTGAAATATAATATATCATAACCCTTCTGACCTAGAACTCGCTCTATACCATCAAATACTTCCCTAAAGAAGAAATTATTTAGACGATCAGGGTCAAAAATACCTATAGTATATGATTTATTTGTTGATAAACTTCTGGCTACCGAATTGGGCCAATAGTTTTCTTCTTTCATTATTTTTAAAATATTATTTTTTGTTTTATCGCTAACTCCAGAATAATCATTAATAACTTTTGAAACTGTAGATTTTGATACATTAGCTATTCTAGCAATATCATTTATTGTTGTCATATTATCTCCACCTAGAAACCGGTTTTATTTTTCTAATTATTATTATTAATTATTTAAGTTATTTCTTTATTAAGTAGAATTTTCATATTTTTATTGATTTTTAATCAAAAAATACATATTGCTATTATTATATCATAGATTTTTCAAAAAAAAAAGAGATAAGGGGGTAATTATCCCCTATCTCCTAATAAATTTTGAGGTGTTAAAAATAGCTATGCTTTTTTACAGAAGGTCTGAAGCGATCCAATTGTCCTAAAACTACATGAGCTAATCCAAAACCTAGTAAGCCAGCACCAAACTTCTTTTTTATCATTTTACTACCTACTGTGGAAACCAGCAAACCTAGACCACTAACAGCCCAACTTGTTAACGTAGGATCTTTTGTCTTATGCTTCAGTTTAAGCCTTTGTAATTTTCTCAAAACAACACCTCCATTTGTATTATGTAATATCTACTGCAACTTTATACGCTAAATATTATAATGTAGCTACCATTACAGCTTTAATAGTATGCATTCTGTTTTCTGCCTGCTCAAATACTTTGGAATATTTACTTTCAAAGACTTCATCCGTAACTTCCATTTCAGATATGCCAAAATCTTTATATACTTTTTTAGCTGTTTCTGTTTCTAAATTATGAAAAGCTGGCAAACAATGAAGAAAAATTAAATCCTTATTAGCTGCTTTATTAATCATATTCATATTCACTTGGTAATCTTTTAGAAGATTAATTCTTTGTTCAAATAAATCTTCTTCTCCCATTGAAACCCAAACATCAGTGTAAATTACATCTACATCTACAATGGCTTCTTCTAATTTATCAGTAATAGTAAGAGAACCACCGTTAGTCTTATTAATCTCTTTAGCTAATCCTACAATTCCTTTTTCTGGCCATAATTCTTTAGGAGATAAGATTCTACAATCCATTCCGGCCTTTGCGGCTCCTATAATCAATGAATTAGCCATATTATTTCTTCCGTCTCCTGTATATAAAAACTTTATATTCTCCAATTTTCCGAAATTCTCTTTAATAGTTAGAAAATCAGCCAAGACTTGAGTTGGATGATACATATCTGTCAAGCCATTCCAAACTGGCACATCTGAATATTTGGCTAAAGTTTCAACTGTTTCATGAGAATAACCTCTAAATTCTATGCCATCAAACATCCTAGCTAGGACTCTAGCCGTATCAGCAACACTTTCTTTTTTTCCTAATTGTATATCATTCTTCCCCAAAAATTCCGGCATAGCACCTTCGTCACGTGCAGCTACAACAAAAGCACTACGAGTTCTGGTAGATGTCTTCTCAAAAATAAGTGCTATATTTTTACCATTTAACAAATCACCTTTAATACCAGTTTTCTTTTTTTTCTTTAGATCAGCTGCTAAATCAATTAGGTAATTAAGTTCTTCATTACTAAAATCTTTCAAACTTAAAAAATCTTTTCCTTTTAAATTTACTGTCATAATACCCCCCCTTTTTAATTTATGACGTATATTTTTCTCTAGCATCTTTTTGAGATTAATGATACTAGCTATATACAAAAAATATTTAATATTCATCCTCTAATTATTTATAAATATTCTTTACTTTAATTCAGTATATGCTATAAAATCTGTATTGTCAAGAATAAAGAATGTATTTTCTAAAGATTATTGTATAATTATTCACTTAAAAATAATAACTATTCTTTATTCATTCGTCCTATCTGATCAATATAATTCAAAACTGTATTTGAACTAATTAATTTAGAGATTGATAATTTTTCAGAAATTAAAGTTAAAATAACAAGTATCAATAAGATAAAAAATTTTAAAGCTATATTTTCAAATAAAACAATAGAAAAGCCCAATACTGCACCTAAAAAATTAGCTCCCATATCACCTAACATTAATTTATTTTTTAGCTCTAAAGGTAAATAAATAATTATTACCAAATAGATAGGCAGGAAATAAAGTGAAGTAATAGGCATAAATAACAAGACGAGCAATGAAATAAGAAAAAAAAACTTAATTGCTCTTGCAGGTCTAAGATCTAGAAGGTTTAAAAAATTAGTCATCAATAATATAATTCCAATGTTAATGAATAACTCAAAAATTGAATTAAGCTGATAAGAATAAAAAACCAAAAAGACTGTTATTAAAGAAATGCTTGCTTTTAGAAATCCTGTTGTAATATTCCCTTCTAAAAAGCTTTGAAAATGACCTTTAAAGCCCTGTTTCTCTTTACTTCCTGCTATATCATCAAGGAAACCAAGCGCTGCTATTAACGTAAACATATAAAAAATCTGATGATCTAATGAAAATTCATATCTTAAATATTGAGAAAAAAGCCACCAAAAAATAAAAGCAAATAATGATATTATTAAACCGCCAACTACAGCTATTTCTTTATTTTGATAATTTTCTTTTATTAGACCATATTTTTTTAAGATCTTTTTATACATAATTACTTTTCTTCATCTCCCATATAGATTTAATTATATCAAGAAACTGTTTAGAACGATGAATATATCCTGAGAAACTTTGTTTTGTAATACGATGCTGAAATTCACAATCAACTTCTTCAAATTTTATATTATTTTTAAAAAGAGCTATATTTATTCCCATTTCAAGTCCAAATCCTTCTCTTAAAGGGTATATTTTTTCTAAGACATCTCTTTTAAATGCACGCTGACCTGATAAGGGAGCCCTCATATTTTCTCCTATCAGATACTTTAATGAAATATCAGCCAGTTTGCGCACAAAGCCCAAACCACCACCTATTATTGGAAGTACTGCAATAGTAAATTCAACCTTAGCTTCTCTATCAATTAATGGTTCTATTAACTTTTCTATTTCTACTACACTTTCTCCTAGATCGGCATCTATAATAAGAATTATATCCCCACATGTCTCTAATATTCCTTGATTAATAGCATTCCCTTTTCCACAATTTTCTTTTAAATCTAGTAGCTCTACCTTATATTTTTGGATAATGTTTTTAGTATTATCACTTGAGCCATCATTAACTACAATTATTTGGTCTATCCAAGAAAAAGTTAAATTATTCAAAGTGCATCCGATTATATCTTCTTCATTATAAGCTGGAATAACTATTGAAATTTTTTGATTATTTATCATCGAATTCATCCTTGATTATATTGTATAGTAAACCCAGGGTACAAGTATCTTGATATTTTATAAATTTATCCTCAGCAATTTCACTAAAGCCTTTTTCTTCTCCAACGTTCCATATAATTAAGTTATAATTACTTTTTACTTCAAAAATATCGTATGAGTTCAAATTTTCATGTTCAAAATAATCTATTTTACCACCCATAATATTTAATAAATTTTCTAACTCTGCTAACTTATCGTTTTCTATATTATGATATAATATATAATAGTTTTTTTCTTCTAGAAAATCATTTAAGGCTATAGCAAATATTTTTTCTTCCATAGCAATTCTATTAATTAGTTGATCCTCAATAGTAGATAATTCGCTTATTAGTTCTTTTTTTTCCGTAGTTAATTGATCTATATCATACCTAATATTTTCTATTATTTTTCTTTGTTCTAATAACAAGCCCTCTTCACCAATAATACTTGAGCCTATCATCATGCCTAATCCTAAAGCAGCAAATATTGCAGTAATAGTAAAAACGTGTTGCTTAAATGTAATAATCATATCAAAACTCCTTTTTGATAAGAAAATATATTAATATTATTTAAGCCTAAAAGACATAATCTAATTTAAAATAAGTCTTATTCTTAAAGCTAATAATTGCAAAATTTGTTTAAACGGAGGGGATAATATAGCAAAAAAAACAAGGGGTAAAAGAATTGCTAAAAAGAATTGAAAACTATATCGTGGAGTTACTTTGTTATTATAAAGCTTACTAATTCCCTTGGCATCAATTAACTTATGCCCAAGCTTCAATCGTACCAGGAAAGTACTTGCCATTCCTGGTCTACCTTTTTCTAAAAAGTCAATCATATTAGAATGTGTTCCTACAGCTGCAATTAATTCAGCACCTTTATCATATGCTATTATCATAGCAATATCTTCACTGGTACCTGGTGCTGGATATATAATATAATTTGAACTTAATTTTTTAACTCTATTTAATCCAGGGGCTTCTCCATCGGGATAAGCATGTATTATTAAAAGTTTGCATAATTTCAAAGCTTTATCCGAAACACTATCCATATCACCAACAATAATATCAGGAAAGTATCCACACTCTATACAGGCATCTGCACCACCATCTACAGCAATAATAATGGGATTCACTTCACGGACATATGAATTAATTGCTTCTAAGTCATCCTTATAATTTGTGCCTCTAACTACAATCAAAACATGTTTTCCCTTGAAATCAATCCCAATATCTGGAGCTTCTAAATCAATTATTAGTTTTTTTTCTTTACGTGCATATAAAAGAGTATTATCAATAAATTTTAATAATTCTTTTTCCTGATTATTTATTGCTTCCTCTAATTTTTCCTTTATTTCAGATTTACTTACTTTATGAGCAGAAGCAATTTTTTTCTTTTTTTTATAAATGTATTTGTTATCGAAGACAATGCTATCACCATCTTCAAGTTCTGAAAATAAATCTCCAATATCAACATCAATTAATGGTATTCCAGCATCTAGTAATTCCATCGGTCCATCATTAGAATATTTCCCGCTAATTGATGAAGATATGTTAAATACAGCCTTGACTCGCTTTTCTATTAAAGATTTACTTGCTAACGAGTCAATATCCTTATGATCAATAATAGCTATTTCATTATATTTAATACGTTCTATTAATTTTTTAGTCTTTTTATCAATTACTATTATTCCCTTAATCATATTATACCTCCAGTACTTATTATATCTATATTCTAAGAATAAATACTGGTATATAATACATAGGGATGATAGAAATCACTTATATAAGCCTTGAATTAGCTAGCTCTCAATTCTAAGCGTAATTTATCAGCTATTTTAGCAATAAATTGAGAATTAGTCGGCTTACCACTATTTGCTGAAACTGTATTACCAAAATATTTATTTAGTTCGTTTATATTACCTCTATCCCATGATACTTCAATAGCGTGTCGTATAGCCCTTTCAACCCTACTTGAAGTAGTATTATATTTCTTTGCTACACTAGGATATAATTCTTTAGTAACAGCACCTAAATACTCTATATCATTTATTACTAACTCAATAGCTTCTCTTAAATAAATATAACCTTTAATATGGGCAGGTACACCTAGGTGATGCATTACTTCAGATATTCTAACATTTAAATTAACTTCTTTGTCTTCATTATTATTATTTTGATTTGTATTGTCTCTTTTCTGATTATTAGTAATAACATTACCACTGCTAGAACCAATAGGAGCATTCATCATTTGACTTATTCTTTCTACCAATTTATCTAAATCAAATGGTTTCATTATGTAATAGTTCGCACCTAATTCTACTACTCTTTTAGTTACTTCTTCTTGTCCAAACGCTGTTAATATAATTGTCTTGACTTCATCACCAAGCTCAGTCCTATTCATTTCTTCCATTACACCAATACCATCTAAATGAGGCATAATCAAGTCGAGAACTAGAATATCTAC